>JAJFIN010000061.1 GCA_021774955.1 Alphaproteobacteria bacterium
TTTTTCTGAATAAATTCCATCAGTGAAGGGTCGGTGAGCAGACTCGAGTAAAGTTCAATTTTTATATCGGTTGAACCACCAATTGATAGTCCCAAGCTACCTGCAAGGGAAGAAATTCCACCAACAGTATTTGTATCTTCAGTTACGTGAGTGAATATCAATCTCGCCTGATATGAAGCTGGAGAAATGCGCACCACAATTATGGCTAACACAACACCAATGATCGTCACACCCACAACCAATCGCCACTGAGACCAAATTGCACGGACAGCAGTTAGCAACAAGTCCATGGTCGCGATCTCTTGAGACTTACTCTCACTGCCCATTGAATCGTTTGTATTTCCCGGTGTCTGCATGCCGGGTGAACCATCGGCAACTTTGCGGAGTTCGTTTGACTCATTCATTTGCCGGTATCTCCTGATTGCAATTTGGTGTACAAAAAATTTAACGCCAAATGCACACCTTCCAAGTCAACTTTTCTGATCAGTGTCCATCTCTTCAAATATCTGCGACTTTATTTTTAATTCGGAATAACTGCCGCAGGATTCGATTTTCCCATCGACAAAAACAAGAACTCGATCACAATTTTTGATAGTACTGAGCCGATGAGCAATCACGATTGTTGAGGTTTTACTATGTATTGATTCCAGGGCTTTGGTAACTTCATTTTCAGTTTGTGTATCTAGCGCTGATGTCGCTTCGTCAAGCACTAGCAGCCGACGTCCGTGATACAGGGCTCTCGCGATAGCAATCCTCTGTCTCTGGCCGCCTGACATCTTGGCTCCTCGCTCGCCGACAACTGATTCGACTCCATCTTCCAAATTCGACACAACGTCAGAAAGGCTAGCTGCCTCTATTGCGCTTTCGAGCCCCTGAGCGGACCTATGTGTTTCGCCCTCGCCAAATGCGACATTCGCGGCCAATGTGTCATCAAGAAGAAATACATCTTGCGGAACGAAGGCAACGTTGCTTTGCCAACGTTCAGCATTTCCCGTAACATCCGTGCCATCTACCAAGATTCGACCTTCATCAGGTGTCAAAAACCCCAAAACGATATGGGCGAATGTCGTCTTGCCACTTCCAGATCGACCAACAACTCCAATCGATTCTCCAGCTTTTATTGTCAATGATATGTTACGTAACGCCCATTGCTCGGAACCAGGGTAGCGAAATCCGATATTGTCGAACGTTATTTCATTGTTGAATTCAACCTCCGGTGATGGTGAATCCAACACATGATGTTCACTCGAAAACTGGATCACGAGATCATTGTGAATTTCATCAAAAGCCTTTCGACCGAAGCGGATAGATCCCGCTGAATGTGCTATCCGATTTATGGATGGTCCCATTCGAGTAGCCGCCGCAACAAGCGCTGCCGCAAACGGTAGAAACTCAATAATATTTTGCGTCGATACTACGACAATGATCATCGCCAGTGACAAACCACCAATCATCGCCGTCTCCATCACCAGTCGAGGCAAATTTGCAAATATTTGAAATTTCGCCCTGACTGTCGAGTTGACGCTAACTTGCTCACGGAACTCCTTAGCGAAATAACCACCGCGCCCATACAACCTTATGTCCCGAAATGCAGCAAACGACTGTTGGCAAAGGCGAATGATGTCTGCCTCTGACTTTTCGTATGATGTGCTCCAGCGCGCCAATCTTTTGCGAACAAATAAATAGAACGCCCCACCCAGCCCAATCAACACCGCCAATCCGAGTGTCATCATTGGTTGGACAAACAAGATCACCGTAAACAGAGAAATCACGACAATAATGTCTGCAACTATCAGCAACATCGGTACCAAAACGTAATCGCACACACGACCAACAGATATGATGTTCCGCTGCAAAACTGCTGTAGACGTATTAATATGATCGGTATACTTTTGAGAAAGGTACCGGGTGAACAGCATTTGAGACAAAACAGTTCTCTGACGCCAAATAAACCTTTGAGCTGTTGCGAAAACCAATCCCGTAAAAATATTTTTTACGGCATAAAAACACGCTAACCCTCCAAAGATCCACAATGCGAGTTCATTTGCATCATCGATCGCAAGCTTTGTTGTAATCTGACGTCCAATCGTCACGCGTGAAACAATATCAGGGTCCAAAACAACCTTCATCCCACCGATCAAAGCCGTCAACCCGATTCCGTCAAGTATAGACGTCAATACGGTGAGTGAGATCAGCATTCCCCAAACAACGCGTGTCTTAGGTTGAAAAATCCGCATTACACGGAAAAAAATCATATCGCCTCGCGTGGTTACAATTGGGGTATGGTCATGGTAGGAAGTTTGCCAGCATCTCAACACATCCACAAACGTTTGCAAAAACTAGTCGTAACCACGAGTATTCGCAACCGAATTATCAATTGCTTTCAGCACTTGTTGTATTGAACTTTTTCGAAGCAGCTTTGATGCGCAACAATTGTCGTTTCACGATACATTCAAGAATAATAAGATCCACCAGCCCGATGCCGAGATCGAGTTTTTTTCGAACTGACCTGAGCAAAGCAATACGTCTATTGTGCATATCAATGCGATTTGAGGATATACCGGAACCGTGAACACGGTATCGAACGAGGGGTTCGTCAACAAAGAGAATGGGCATTCTGTTCACAACCCGAATCCAATATTCCCAATCTTCAACTGCGCGGAGATCCGGGTCCTCATCCAGAAAACCAACAATATCAATAATAGAACGTCGGAATAGAACAGATGAATTCACCACAAAGTTCCGCCGTATCAAATCCCTAAATGACGAACCCGGAGCAAATCCTCCAGCCCACTCTCTATCATCATTAAAGTAAACAACTCCAGTATGGCACATCCCAGCCTTTGGAAATCTGTTCAATTTTTCGATTTGCATTTCCAATTTTTTTGGGTGCCACAAATCATCGTCATCGCAAAAACCAACATACTCACCCTTGGCAAGACGAAGACCGACATTGCGACCAGGTGCTGGTCTGCCAAAATGTTTTAACTTGGTAATGGCAATTCGTGGGTCTTTCAGTTTTTCTAATTCGCTTTCGGTGTTGTCGGTACAACCATCCAATATGATGTGTATCTCAAACGCAGAAAATGATTGAGCCAATACACTTTTTACGGTTTCGCATACAAGCGAAGACCGATTAAAGGTCGGAATAATTACACTTACGATCGGATTATCCATCGCGCCAAACTTCTCTCAACAGTTTTAGTTTGAATTATTTCCATAAAGAAGTGACTGCCATAAATCCAAATGTTTCGATATGTTCAAGAGCGATGCATCAAGTGGCGTAGTCTTGGGATATTGCAAAAACTCTAACAACTCATGCGCAGAGCTGGCATAGTTGACATCAGGATATCCAAACATTGGATCGCGGTTTAAGACGTTTTTTGGTTTGCAACAGATTGTTGGAATCCCACGATATATCATCTCAATTTGTGCTGAACTATAACCAATACAAACACCAACTTTTGTTCTTTCTAAAAGCTCTTGCAGTGGTTGGTGGGATAGTGTGCATCTTACCTCTACCTGCAGTTCCCGAAGTGAAACACCAGAGCGTAGTTGAGGGTGAGGTTTGACGACAATCTCGGTAAAAGTCAGATATTGAAATCGCTGAAGAGCCTCCTCAAGCATTCTGAGACCTTCGTTTGCCTCTAAAACATCATATGTAAGAACGACAAGCAGCGCTTCAGGGCTTGGTGTGACTGCTATGTTGGAGGTATCAGAAAGATGCGTATAACGCACAGATTCCACGTTCACCAATCGATTAGCCGGTGCACCATCGGCCAAATATCGCTGGCGTGTATGGTCTGACGAAAATGCTAACTTATCTGGAATTAGAGGTGCATCAATGGAATCGTCCAGGTAGTTTTGCCGATCATAGTAGTGATTGAGATTCAGCGCACCCACCGCGCTGTGCTGAAATCCAACTGTTCGTGTCTTACGCAATCGCCAGGCCGCAATAACAGCCATTTCCCAGGGCTGATTCTCAAAAGGGTAAAGTAAGCAGGTCGAACGAGATTTTAGTGCCGCGCTTTTTGCTAAGTGGCTAAAAAATGCAGCATCGATTGCTGGCTTTCCCCGCATGGAGGATTTCCACAATTTTCTCACAAACGGCGAAAAATTGATTTTGGATCCTGGTAATATGAATGCAGCATTCATCCGTCCGAGCAACATGCCTCTAACAGCAATTTTAAAATAGCTGGTTAGTACAGACAGGAACACACCCACAGAGATATTTTCTTCGATGAGTTCATGACTGTGCTTACCGGCCTGATTACATTCATCCCTCATTCTTACTGCATCTGAGTAGCTCGTTTGAGAAGAAGGCACATAGATCCAAATCCATCTTATCTTGTCCCGTTTGTGTTCAATCAAATTTTGAAGATTTCCAAAATAGTTTGAACGAAATTGTCCCAGTTCCATCGCCTTGGACTCAAAATTTGGAAAATACACAATTACTGTCGGGCCATGTTCGTTAGTGAGCTTGACTTCTATATGCCGCCGACCCGTTGTACGGGAAACTACAGCACGTCTAGCCCAGCCGAAAATGAGGCTTATCATCGCTTGTGCTGGTTGGGGTAACCAGTCAGAAAAAGTGGTTCGAGTTTGCCGTGTTCTCCTGCCTTGTTTGTACCAGCGATATGTATGCCCTTGAGAGCGGGCAAATTTCTTAAGGATTTCGTTTAACTGATTGTCGCGGCCGACATAGGTAATCCCTTTGCAACCCTCCTGTTCGTAAATCTTTTCGAACGCTCGTAACTTGAGTACGAGATATATTTCCTCGTGCTTAAGCGGGGATCCATCCGCAATGGCGCTCATCCACCAATAAGAATGGATGTTAAAGATCCTCATGAATGATTTCAGAGGTCGCCCATAGACGGGTCGGTTTGCCAAAACATACTGCCAAGACAGAAACTCCGAGCGAAGGCTTGATGCATCTTTGTCTACGGCGTCTGGAATCGATATCCTTCCGCTTGGAACTTCCGTTTCCACCCAATCCGCTACTACTTCCGACGTTGATTGCCATTTAGTTGATCCATCAAGCAAAACGATTCCAGTTGATTCGCTTAACCGTTCGCTATGAAGTCCTTCGTATGTCAAGCTTTCCTCACAGCAGGTTGCTGGTTCGACATTGGTCTGCCATGGTTATTAGGGAATCATTTTTGTTAGCAAAACACTTCTTCTCTTCAGACATGGAAGTTATTACAACCATTTACACACTAAGCGAATGAAATTGATGTAGTCTGGTTGATAATCGTTTTGGGTATATTCCCCAACTGAAGGTACGCTATGAATCGTAAAAGGATCTTGGTTACCGGAGGCGCAGGCTTCCTAGGTTCACATTTATGCACCCGTTTGGTTGGAGACGGCCACGATGTCATATGTGTTGACAACTTCTATACAGGGACAAAAGACAACATTGCACCGTTAATGAACCACCCATTTTTTGAGATCATGCGGCACGACGTCACCTTCCCACTCTATGTAGAGGTGGATGAAATTTACAACTTGGCCTGTCCTGCCTCACCCATCCACTATCAATTTGATCCGGTTCAAACGACCAAGACATCGGTCCACGGGGCAATTAACATGCTCGGACTCGCTCGCCGAACGAAGGCCAAAATTTTTCAAGCCTCCACGAGCGAAGTCTATGGTGATCCCGATATCCATCCACAACCGGAGCACTACAAAGGAAATGTCAATCCGATCGGTCCGCGAGCCTGTTACGACGAGGGTAAACGTTGTGCCGAGACATTATTTTTTGACTACAACCGTCAACACAATTTGATCATAAAGATCGCGCGAATCTTCAATACCTATGGACCAAATATGCACCCAAATGACGGGCGCGTTGTGTCGAACTTTATTGTACAGGCCATCAAAAATGAACCAATCACCATATACGGTGACGGAACCCAAACGAGGTCATTTTGCTACGTAGACGATCTCATTGAGGGCTTCATAAGACTAATGAACACGGAGGACGAGGAGACGGGACCGGTAAATTTGGGAAATCCAGGTGAATTCACCATGCTGGAGCTAGCAGAAGAGATCATTAAGCAAACAAACTCACGTTCTCAGCTTGTATTCAAAGCGTTACCGGCTGACGACCCCGTCCGCCGCCAGCCAGATATCTCACTTGCCAATTCTCTACTTGGGTGGAAGCCAACAATACCCTTAGAAGAAGGGCTCAGGAAAACCATTGATTATTTCAAACGTATTGTTGCTGAGACATAAACTCCCCACAAAGATGAACTCACCGGAAATACCTGTGTGGATTATGGATTGCTGGTAACCGCAGTTCCGCAATTGGCCAAAACAGCTGATATTGTGGACCGCCATCAGCAAATCACTGCGAATGAGTTGGATACTTCCGTTGCAACAACACACCTTTTCCGCTATGGGTTCTCAGAAATAGGGACAAGAAAAATCCCGGAATACCAACGAAAACACAAACCGTACCCAACTTCGAAACGAGTTAAGATGGACAGAAAAACCGCCTTCGTCACTGGCATATTTGGTCAGGACGCCGCTTATTTAACTGAGTTGCTATTGCGTGAAGGTTACCATGTTGTCGGCGCCCATCGTCGAACATCCACTAGGAATGCGTGGCGGCTTGAGGAACTAGGAATTGAAAAAGAAGTCGAATATGTCGAATTCGAGCTTTTGGAATTTTCTAATATACTTAGGTCTATCGAGGCAGCACGGCCTGTTGAAATATACAACTTAGCTGCGCAGAGTTTCGTGGGCTCATCTTTCGAACAACCGATTTTCACTGGCGATGCCGATGCATTAGCTGTCACTAGAATATTAGAGAGTATCAGAACCATCGATCCGGGGATTAAGTTTTATCAAGCTTCAACTTCCGAAATGTTCGGAAAAATTGTCGACGAGATTCAAGCCGAAGAAACTCCGTTTTATCCAAGAAGTCCTTATGGGGTAGCAAAGCTTTACGGTCATTGGATTACAAAAAATTATAGAGAATCGTACGAAATGTTCGCCTCATCAGGGATTCTTTTTAATCATGAATCACCGTTCAGAGGTACAGAGTTTGTAACTCGAAAAATTACTGCCCATCTCGCAAT
>JAJFIN010000062.1 GCA_021774955.1 Alphaproteobacteria bacterium
CTCATCGGCAGCTTTGGTGAGATGGATTACCTGCTCGTTCAGATATTCATCTGCATAAAGTGTATCTTCAACTTCCTTAAAGGCTGTGAGTAAAGCTTGGCTGTAGGCAGCCAGGGCCACGTCGCCACGTGCTTCGGCAGCTTTGGCTTGTGCCCTCAATTGACCACCGCGAAATAACGGTTGAACCACACCACCGGCCAGTGACCAGATGAGCCGGTTAGGGTCGGTGAGCACGGAAAGGTCATCGCTACCATATCCACCTTGAGCATTGATGCGCAGGCCCGGCAGGAGTGAGCGCCAGGCCGATTTTTGACGCATTTCAGCGGCCACGGCGCGGGCGCGGGCGGCTGACAGATCAGGCCGCCGGCTTAATAGGGCACTTGGCAGGCCGGGTTCAATACTTCCTTCGAGCGCCGGCAATTCAGTGCCTTCTGCGACGTCGCGTTCAGGGTAACGGCCCAATAGAACTTCGAGGCGGGTTTCGGCGGCGACCAATTGTGCTTTGCGTTCATAGATGGACGCACGCGCTGTGGCGGCGTTTGATTCAGATAGTCGAAGATCAAGCCCGCGCGTTAGCCCGCTTCGATAACGACTGCGGACAAGGTCGGTAGAGCGGTCAAAGTTTTTGGAAGTCTCTTCAGCCAATGACAATTGCTGACGCGCCTCAACGACGCCAAACCATGCCTGGGCGACGTTTGCCGATAGCGATAAAGTGGCGGCCGCATAATCTTCTTGCGCTGCCTTATAATCTGAAACCGACGCGCCGCGTTCGTTGAGCAGCCGCCCCCAAAGATCGACCTCCCAGGAAAGGTCGCCGGTCAAGCCAAAACTATTGGCGCGCTGCACCTGAGCAGAGCCGCCGGGAAAAGCAACATTAAACCGGCGGCGAGAACCATTGGCGTTTAGATCGACACTGGGCAACAAACGTCCCGTCGATTGCTGCGCTAAGGCGCGGGCTTCTTTAACCCGGGCGGCGGCTTGGCGCAGGTCATAATTACTGGCCAATGCTTCGCTAATTAAAGTGTCGAGTTGCTGTGAATTAAAATCGGCCAGCCAGTTACTCGACCAATCAGCGTTGCCTGCCAGGTCAGTGTCAGTGGAAGGCGCGGAAAAACTTGAGGGCGGTGAAAAGGCTTGTGACTGAACTTTCACCTCAGCTGTGGTGCAGCTGGCCAAAAGCAACAAACCAACACTTGCCAGGCCCATTTTCATCTTTTGGGGGGCTTCATTCGAGCCAATATGGCGGTCAATGTTGTCCACAAAAATATCCACTCCTGCGCGAAGCCTCATGTTTTGAAGCTGACCAGCAGCTCTGGACTCTAGTAAACAACAACGAAACCCCCGGTGTATGTAAAGGTGTTGTCATAGGAAAGTGTACAAATTGAGGCGTGACGCCGATTACATGTGGGTAGCACGACCACCAATCACAACCCCTTGTCCGGATTAGTGAATTTGAAGTTTCGAAGGGCGCGGATCCTAAGCAATCTAACCCAAGTGTTGGGTTGACAAATTATTAAATCACCGCAGGAAATGGGCTTTTCCAAAACCAAACGTTAACTCTGCATACCTATGCTGCGGACTAAATGGCTGGTCAGAGGGATTCGGCCACCTGGGAGGCGTACATGGGCGAAGCGGCCAAAAAAGAACCGGGCAGCATCAACAGCACCACACATTTTGTGTTCCAAAATAAGGTGTTCCAAGTCGAGGGATGTCACTTTTCTTTGGCGCCTGGCTCAAAGGAAGCAATCTTTAATATTCCCATGGGTGAGGTTGTCGGCTCGATTAAAATTCCTGCCCTGTGTAAGGAATTCGGGATTGAGGAAGAATCCGCTGATTACGGATTAGTACAATTGGCCCTTGAAGGCTTGCCCTATGTCCGTCGAATCCATCCGGGTGACGTTATCCCAAGTGAAGTTCTAGACGGTTCAGCTTCCTGGCAGATCGATCCACAACATGAAAAAATTGCAAAAAATAAATTGTCGATGCTGTTGGTGACATGGCTGGTTGGTGCCGAGGGTGGCAAAATGGATCGCGAGGCCCTTGCTTCCCTCAGTGATGATGAAAAACTAAAAGAACGGATCAATGAGGGATTTGCTAAAGCCGGTGAAACGATAGGCATTCCAAAAGACCAAATTAGTAATCGGTTTAATGACCTGGTCAAAGAGCTCGCTTACATCGAAGCTCTCAGGGACTATTACGCAGATATCTTCGTCATATTCAAGAATCTCAAACCGATCCAAGAATCATATTCTACTCAAGATACACAAGTATTTGAAGAGATCGAGCGGATGCGTGTTTTGATGAAACCGCCGATGGCAAAGATTAAAGAACAATTTGATAAAATCGATGATCAGACCTCGGAGATTTTGCCCCTTCTTAAAGGCTATGAGAAACGCGTTCAGACGATCCGTGACGGTCGCGACGACCTCCATTTGTTGACCCACACTTGGGATGATTTGAAGGCTATGTGGAAGAATGTTCCCGCTGAACGAAGCGAAGAAACAAAAATCGCTTTGACCGTTACCTACAAGTTTTTGGCCAAGAATTTCTCAGTCAGCCACTCTTGGTAATGGCTATCAAACACTGCATCCTAGGGATGTTTCTCGACCCTCGTTGATGCCTTTTGGTTAATCGCAAGACCCTTGCGCCGACCTCAATCCGCGCTATACTTTCAACCTAACTAGCTGATAGGCCAACCACATTGGTGTTGTGTGGGGCGGCTCTTGCGTATGTAGATCGCCCTAGGCGCGCCAAATCGCGCAAAAAGGGTGTCGCTATGCCAAATGCAGGTAATTTCCATCGTGTCATTGCTCTCGTCGGGCCACAATCGAGTGGCAAAACAGCCTTACTTGAGGCGCTCTTACGACAAACTGGAAAACTCGGTGCCCGCCCTCAAAACGGCGGGCGAGTTTTTGGTGACACCTCTGCAGAAGCCAAAGCACGCGAAATGGGCACCGAGATCAATGTCGCCCGAACGACGTTTATGGGCGACACCTATTCGTTCATAGATTGCCCTGGCGCCATTGAGCTGATGCAGGAATCAAAGAACGCCCTTGCTGGCGTCGATGCGGCGGTCATCGTGACCGAATCAGACACCGACAAATTCGTTTCGCTCTCTCCTATTTTGCACTATTTGGATGAGATCAAATGCCCGCGCTACATTTTCGTGAACAAAGTCGACAAAGCCTCAGGATCGGTTCAAAAACTGGTCACAGATTTAAGCCTCGCGGTAAAACAAAAGCTGGCATTGCGCCACCTCCCTCTTCGCCAAGACGATCAAATTACGGGTTACGCAGACTTGGCAAGCGAACGCGTTTACACATACCAAGATGATGGCCCATCTACTGTGACTGACCTTCCGCAAGAAGATGATGATCGGATGTCGCAAGCCAGATATGGCCTCCTCGAAACACTGGCAGATTTTGACGATCATCTTATGGAGGAGCTTCTAGAAGATGTTACGCCGCCTAAGGATGAAGTTTATCGCGACCTCGCGATGGAAGTTCAAGAGGGCCTCATTATTCCCGTGATGCTTGGGTCAGCCCTTCATCAAAATGGTGTTCATCGGTTGCTTAAAGCCCTCCGGCATGAAGTGCCCTCGGTTGAAAAACACATCGCTCGTCTTGGTGCCACAGACCGCACTGAGCCGGTGCTAGGCCAAGTCATCAAGACCATCCAAACCAGCCACGCAGGCAAGCTTTCTCTGGTCCGCCTGCTAAAGGGCTCGGTCAAAGACGGCGATACGATCAATGGCGAGCGGGTCTCGGGTGTGTTCCACTTACACGGCGATAAATATGAAAAATGTGCGTTGGGAGAAGCGGGCGATCTGGTCGGGCTCGGTCACCTCGATTCTGTTGTCACCGGAGACACCATCGTTTCCGGTAAAGGTGCGTCTGATCCCTTGCCAAAGCCAGATATAGCCCCTCCTGTGTTTAACGTTGCTGTTAATGTGGCTGACCGCAGTGATGAGGTAAAACTGTCTCAGGCGCTTAGAAAAATAGTCGATGAAGACCCCGCAATTGCGGTTGTCCATGCCCAAGACACGAATCAAACTCTGTTGCAGGGACAGGGTGAAATTCACTTACAAATCACGCTCGACCGGCTGACAAATCGATATGGAATGCATATCACAACCGAAGCGCCCATGATCCCTTACAAAGAAACAATTCGCAAAGGAACGTCACACCATAGCCGATACAAAAAACAATCCGGTGGACACGGACAATTTGGCGATGTTGTTGTGAAAATAGCCCCTCTACCTCTCGGCTCTGGGTTCAATTTCGAACAGACGATTACTGGCGGGGCCATCCCAAAACAATATATCCCCAGTGTCGAAGCCGGTGTTCGTGAATATCTGAACCGTGGTCCTCTGGGTTTCCAGGTCGTCGATGTCGGTGTCACTTTAACAGATGGTTCTTTTCACGCGGTCGACAGCTCTGATATGGCCTTTAAGACCGCTGGACGTTTGGCAATGTCGGAAGCCATGCCGGAATGTCATCCGGTCCTTTTGGAGCCGGTGATGAAAGTGTCCGTCATGGTCCCTTCTGAACACACCGCGAAGATCAATGGCTTGATCAGTTCTCGGCGCGGACAAATCCTCGGATTTGACGCCCGCCAAGGATGGCCCGGCTGGGATGAGGTGCAAGCGTTCCTCCCACAATCGGAAATGCAGGATATGATCATTGAGATCCGTTCAATGACTGCGGGGGCTGGCACCTACATCAATGAATTTGATCATTTGAGTGAACTGTCTGGGCGGCTTGCTGATCAGGTACTGACGAGCCAGCAAGCCGCCGAGTGAGCCAAGAATCGCTGAATTCAGAGCAGAATATCGTTCTGCCAAATGTGGATGATGTTCGTGAGGCCGCGACCCGGCTCAGCGGCAAAGCGATCCATACACCTTTGCTTGAAAGCGAAGATTTAAACGCAAGAACTGGGGCAAGGATTTTAATCAAGCCCGAAGTTCTTCAAGTCACTGGATCGTTTAAATTTCGCGGCGCCTACAACAACCTTTGTCAGTTGTCAGAGGAAGAGCGAAAGCACGGTGTGATCGCCTGCTCATCAGGAAACCATGCGCAAGGTGTTGCTGCCGCCTCAAAAAAACTAGGCATTCGGGCAACCATCGTTATGCCTGAGGATGCACCAAAACTCAAACTCGAACGGACGCGTGGTCACGGTGCTGAAATAGTGCTGTTTGATCGCTACAAAGAAAATAGAGAACAACTCGTTGACGATATCGCGAAGAAAACTGGGGCGATAATCATTCCGCCCTATGACGATCCCAACATTATCTCTGGACAAGGGACCGTTGGTCTTGAACTTTGCAACGATATGATCGCGCAAGGTTTGACGCTCGACATGTTTCTGGCGCCTGCGGGTGGTGGCGGATTGATTGCGGGTTGTGGCCTTGCCATCAAATCTCAATTCCCAGATTGCAAGATGTATTGTGTCGAACCTGAAGGCTACGACGATCACGCTCGATCACTCGTCTCGGGGCAGCGTGAAATAAGCGACGTCACACGATCTAACATTTGTGACGCTTTGCTGACACCCCAGCCCGGGGAGCTGACATTCTCATTAAATCAACGTGCCCTCGAAGGCGGATTTTCTGTCAGTGAGGATGAGGTCAGGTCGGCGATGGCATATGCTTTTGAAGAATTGAAACTGGTTGTCGAGCCTGGTGGCGCCGTGGCGCTGGCGGCTCTTTTGGCAGGAAAAGTCAAAACCCATGATTCGCTGGTTGGTATCGTTCTTAGCGGCGGCAATGTGAGTACCGAAGATTTCAACAATCTTACTGCGGGTCAGATATCGATTCGCTCATTATCTACCTAAATTTCAATCATAAAGTGTGTTCTTGGTCTCTCTTTGTGTCAGAATTTGTGTCCTTTACGCAACAAAGCCAACGATATTGGGTTAGCGAGGTGCGATTCATGACCACTGGGAATCAAACATGATAGCTTGTCAGGTAGCTCTCTGTGCGGTTCTGCTTGGGATGAGCACTGGGGTACTTGGGATTTAAGATTCATTTTTCACCTTGTTAGGGGAGGTAATACAGAATGAGCAACAAAGCATTGAAGCGTCGCCTTTTTGGCGCTGCGCCACTAGCACTCGCTGTGGCTGCTTTTGGCATGCCGACGGTCGGTTATGCCCAACTCGACGAAATTATCGTCACAGCGCAAAAGCGCGAAGAATCTTTGCAGAGTGTTCCGATTGCGGTGACGGCTTTTGACGCCAACGCGATTGAAGTTCGCCAGATCGAGAGTTTCACCGATCTACAATTTGCAACGCCTAATGTGTCGTTCTCAAAAACCAATTTTACCGCATCCAACTTTCAGATCCGGGGTATTGGCTCTCAGGTTATAGCCGCGACGGCTGATGCGGGTGTTGGTATTCATGTGAACGATATTCCCATCCAGTTCGCATTCCTGTTTGAAACGGAATATTACGATCTGGCTAGTTTGGAAATCCTGCGGGGGCCTCAGGGCACGCTGCAGGGCCGGAACTCAACGGGCGGTACGGTGAATATGATCACCCAGAAACCGACCGACGAGTTTGAAGGAAATCTCGAAGCGGAATACGGCAATTTTGAATCTAAAAAGGTCAAAGGCGCCATTAATATTCCCTTTGGCGATGCTGGTGCTATTCGCCTCGCGGGCGTCTATGTCAGCAGAGACGGTTACACCGAAAACCTGTTCACCGGAAATAACATTGACGGGCGCGATCAATTCTCCGTGCGCGGTTCGTTACGGCTGAATCTGAGCGACCGGACGACCCTGGACGTCATGGCGACCTATTTTGAGGAAGACAGTAACCGTGCTCGGATTGTCAAGCAACTCTGCCACCGCGATCCAACTGCGGTGTTGGGTTGTCTGCCTGACCGCCTTGGCAACGACTATACAAACAGTCAATCTACATTGGCCGGTATTTTGACTTCAAGCCTGGTTTTGGGGCCGCTAGCTCTAACACCCTTTGGTCAAGACGACAATCTGGCCAACACAAATCCTTCGAGCTTGCGTCAAGTGCGGTCGGATTTCGATCCAACTTATGCTGCTGACGAGACCCTCGTTACTGCTCAATTGGAGCATGAATTTGATAGGTTTACCGCCACTATCGTTGCTGGTTATCACCTCAACTCAAACGTTGGTGAAACGGATTATAACTGGAACGTTGCTGAGACATTGACCTTGCCAGCGGGATTCGCCGCAGCACTGCCGTTTTCAGCTTCATTGTTCCCTGGTGGTCTTTTCCCAATATCTGAATCTACTGGGAACCTGACTGGGATCGTGGGCGGCAACATTCGCCAAGTTTCAAACCTGGCTCTGACATATGACCGTTCAGGTGTTGATGAACGAGAGCAATGGTCGGTAGAAACTCGTTTAGCATCCAATTTTGATGGGCCTTTTAGCTTCCTCGTTGGCGGTTTCTATCTCGACTATGAAAGTCGTGGTGGATTCTATGACGTTGTGGCAACTGCCCTCGACTACTTCGCCATTGCAGCCATTGGAGCGCCAGGTGGCGCTGGACTTATTTCGCCGTTCTTCCGTAGTAATACGGAATTGGCGGGTCTTGAAACATGGGCTGTGTTTGGAGATGCTTCGTTTGAATTCACGGACACATTGAAAGTTACCGGTGGTATTCGCTACACGGACGACGAAAAACAGGTTCAGGATCGAACGACCTTATACGACACCTTCAATTTACTCGGCGACAACACACCAGTATCTGAAGCGGTTCTTCCTTTCCGCCGTGACACAGCGTCTTGGCAGGAGCTGACCTACCGGGCGCTGGTTGAGTGGAGCCCGGAGTTGGAATTCACAGATAGTACATTGATGTATGCATCGTACTCGCGTGGCTACAAAGGGGGTGGATTCAACCCTCCCCTTACCGCTGGTCTTGTTGGCGTCGTGGGGCCAACTTTTGAACCGGAATTCATTGATTCCTATGAAATTGGCATCAAGAACACGCTTTTGGAAAATCGCCTGCAAGCAAACCTGACCGCCTTTTACTACAATTATGAAGGTCTACAGGTGGGTAAGATCGTCGACCGGACGGCAGTCAATGAAAATGTTGATGCCAAAGTTTGGGGCATTGAGGCTGAGTTCTTGGCAGCACCCAACGAAAATTGGTTGCTCAATTTGAATCTCTCCTATTTGAACACGGAGATTCAGGACTTCCAGTCAGTTGACGGTCGCGATCCGACAGACGGACGAGCTGATGCTCTGCTGATCAAAGACCTGTCAAATGCATCTAACTGTATTGTTGATCCAGGCGCAGTACCGTTGGCAACTGTAATTGGATTGCTAACCGGTGCTGGTGCGTTGCCATTTGGGACGTTCCCCGTTCCGGGTCTGGCAGCACCAGGTGCATTCACGACTTGTGCTGGCGCTCAAGCAGCAATTGATTTCTTTGAGACACCGGCAGGTGGAAGCCTCCTTCCAATCGATGCCGTGAACGTCACAGGCTGTCATGACGCTGACTTGACCGGCAACGAACTGCCGAACTCACCCGAGTTCTCAATTGCTGCCGGTGCGACCTATACGCATTACTTCGACAATGAAGCGACCATGGCCTTCCGTGCTGACTATTATTGGCAGGACGACATGTTTGCGCGGAACTTCAACAAGCCGATCGACTTGATCGAGTCTTGGCAACAAGTGAATGCGTCGGTGCAATACACCTCTTCGGAAGGGGATTACTACATCCGCGCCTTCGTCCAAAACCTCTTGGACAATGACGACATCACGGGCCATTACTTCACTGACCCATCATCGGGTAACTTCACGAACGTCTTCGTTCTTGAGCCACGCCGTTGGGGCCTTGCTGTTGGTGTCAACTTCTAAGATTTGCTAATCCATAGCAGATAAGAAACCCCGGCTTTCGAGCCGGGGTTTTTCTTTGGGGGCGGGTGGAGAAAGTCATTCCAAGTGGCGAAGAAGATGGATACCGTGGTCAAGCCCACTGCTGTCCGGTTAAGCGTTAACATTTAGAAGCTCCATGCGATTTGCGGGTTGTGGTTATTGTGATGAGGTTTTTTTGGCGGCGGCTCGAAGAGCTTGGCCCAGGGTTTTCGGTGGGTGAGGTTTGCTCTAATTAAACGGCAGAGGGTTTGCATTGAGAGCCCCTTTGGCGCTTTTTGCTTAGCCATCCTGATCAGTAGATAAGTGATGAGAGCGGTTGCGATTTGGATCTTTACTGCATTCTTGGATGTTCCAAGGAAGCGCTTGATTCTCAAGTTT
>JAJFIN010000063.1 GCA_021774955.1 Alphaproteobacteria bacterium
CGGATTTTTGACCCACTATACACTACCCAGCCAAGCGGTCATGGTACCGGCATGGGTCTATCCATCGTTCACACCATCGTTCAAGGGCATGATGGTAGGATTTCGGTTAACAGTTATCCTGGGCTCGGCACAACTTTCGAAGTTTATTTTCCACTGAAGGTTCCAGAAACTCCCGTGGAACAAAGTAGCTTTGACCACCTTGCTCAAATTACTCAACATTACCACACTGATTTACGCTGAACGAAGATCTGAACCAGGTTACGACTTCACCGAAGATAGATGAAGCCGTAGCGTATTCACAGGATACGCAGAGGTAACGATAATCAATAGGTATACGGAATGCGCTCAGTTTTAATAATTGAAGACGACGACCTGGTTCGCAAGTCACTGAGAATCCTTTTGTCGCGTGCGGGTTTTGATGTAAAGGAAGCCTCGAGCGGACCGGAGTCGATCGAACTTTTCACAAAGGCGAAATATGATTTGGTGGTAACCGATCTGTTGATGCCCAAGATGTCGGGTGCTCAAGTCATAAAAAAACTGCGGTAATTATCTTCGAATGTAGCGATTGTTGCCATATCCGGTGGAGGTGACCTTGAGTCCGAGTCCCTCTCAAACGAGGCGGCATCGCTTGATGCTGATGCCGTATTTAGAAAGCCAATTGAAAATCGAAAATTCGTCAGCGCGATCGAGAGCCTGCTTGTGGCAGATCTCTAAGAATAGCCCAGATGCGGTCTTTCCACGCAATACATCGGAAGCCACAATTACGCAGCCCAACCGAGTTTCAATGCGATCCGCAAGGCCTGTGTACGGTTTTCAGCATGCAGCATTTTGAATATATTTTTCATGTGCAACTTTACCGTCACTTCTTGGATACCCAACTTGTTGGCGATTGACTTGTTCGACATGCCTTCGGTTAGCAAATCGAGAACCTCGCGTTGACGATAGGTAAGATGGAGAAGCGGGTTATCGTTGTCAGATTCAATATCACTCTTGTCGATCCCACCATCGTTGTTGAGCGCCACTAGAATATCTGACGGTATATATCGCTCGCCAGATAGTACCATTCTAAATGCGGTTTTTAAACTTTCTGTGCTTAAGCTCTTTGGAATGAATCCCGCAGCCCCATGTTGAAAAGCCTTCAGAACATCTTGGCGTACATAATAGCCTGAGAGAATAACCACCAAAGTTTCGGGGAAGCGCGATCGAAAAACCCCTACGTCCGAGACGCCTGACATTCCAGGTAATTGCAGGTCGAGTACAACAAGATCAAGACCTTTTATCCTGGATGCAGTTTCGATCGCACCTCCGAAAGTAGCGCTTTCGGTGATATGAACATCATCCACCAAATCGTTCAGGATCGGCTTCAATGCATCGCGCACCAAACTATGGTCGTCAACAACCAATATCTCCATGCTATCCTCTCTCGAACTCGTATGAACAATACTCGCATACTTTGATCGTGGTGCGTCTACTCGCTTATTTTAATCTCCCTACTGACTGTTTTCTTTTGCCATTTCCGCGATAGGCGCCTTTTGCCCTCTATGGTTTACAGTATCGCTGATCACACTTTATCAGATACTTTTGAGCAGCACACCTATTCTTTGGGATAGTGAATGTGCACTGAAGTATAGTCATGTAAATGATAAGTATAAACAGTTCTCTACATTAAGTCGTGGTTAAAACACTGATAACTATGTTTCGTTCAGAACTAAAGGAAAATTTTGCTAAGTAATCATCAAAAAGAGTCGGCAGAACAGATCAATGCCCTCTTAAAAAAGTGATCAGTGAGCGAAATTTTCGACGGTTTAAATTGGGATTTCACGTAGGGAGAGGGAAAATGAATTATTTGAAAACGATGACGTCTAACATCAATCTGAATATCCGTGCACGTTTAATTCTTGGTTTTTCAGTTGTGACGGCAATTCTAATCATCGCCATCAGCACAACGGTTTGGAAGGTTAGCGCAATCGCAGACCGATCGGACCGTATCACTGACCTGCGCGTGCCGACGTCAGCCACCAGCCAGGGTCTGGTTAACGATGTCAACGCATCTCTGGCGTCTCTGCGGGGCTGGATGCTAACCGGAAGCCAGAGTTTCAAAACTGAACGCGCAGCCGTCTGGGCCGATATCGACCGTCTTTCGGCAGATATGGACAAGTTCTCCAAAAAGTGGACCAACCCGGTCAATGTAGCCAAATGGACAGCCATGAAAGTCACACTTGCTGAGTTCCGCATAGCGCAGCAGCAAACAGAGGAAGTGGCCAATACGGTTGATGAGCAACCAGCGACCAAAATATTATTCGAAGAGGCCGCGCCCGTGGCGGCAGTGATGCTAACAAAAATCACTGCAATGATCGATGAGGAAATGGGCCTACCAGCAACGCGGCAGAGGAAGGACTTACTGGGAATTATGGCCGACGTGCGTGGTTCGACCGCGGTGAGCTTGGCCAATATACGCGCTTATCTTCTTTCAGGAGATCTGAAATTTAAGGACAGTTTCGAAGGCTCTTGGGCTAAGAATGAAAAGCGTTATGCCGACTTGCAAAATAACAGCAATCAGCTTTCAACTTCACAAACACAAGCGTTTGAAGCTTTTTCTAAAGCGCGTAATGGGTTCGCCCCCTTGCCGGGAAGAATGTTCGAAATTCGCGGCTCTGATAAGTGGAATATGGCTAACTACACATTGATTATGGAGGCCGCACCGCGCGCCGGTAAAATTCTTGATGGGCTTGCCGGACCCAAAGCAGCTGACGGATCGCGCAGCGGTGGTATGGTCGCCAACCAGAAGAAATTGTTGTCCGATGACGCCGTTCAATCTGGGGATGACATCTCGACATTACTCACGCTTGTGTGGGTACTTCTCGCCGCGGGAGTAGCAACATCCGTGGTGGTGGTGTTCCTGACCTCTCGGTCCATCGTGAACCCGGTCGCGGCTATGACGTCGGCCATGGCGATACTTGCTAAGGGTGACAATTCTGTTGAGATCCCCGCGACTGACCGTAGTGACGAGATCGGCGAAATGGCACAAGCGGTACAGGTCTTCAAAGAAAATGGTATCGAAAACGAACGCCTTGCCGCTGAAGCCAAAAAAGCAGGCATCGCAGAAGAAAAACGAAAGGCAGATGAGCTGGCCCGTGAGCGAAAGGAAATCGAAGAACGCGAAACGCGCGCGAAACATCTAGAGGCCACCATTGCTGATTTCGATAAAAATGTGCAGGACGTTTTGGCGGGCGTGACATCGGCTTCAACCGAGCTTGAATCCACAGCGGGAAATCTAACATCTCTAGCTGACGATTCTCAACGCGAAGCCGGTGGCGCGGTGGCTGCATCTGAGCAGGCATCAGCAAGTGTCCAATCGGTGGCATCGGCGAGTGAGGAAATGTCATCGACCATCAGTGAAATCAGTCGGCAGGTGACAATTTCAACCGAGGTCTCGCAGAACGCCGTCGACGAAGCGAGCGAAGCCAATGCCATGGTCAAAGAACTGTCAGGAGCCGCACAACAAATTGGCGAAGTTGTAGGACTAATCAACGATATCGCCGGTCAAACTAACTTGTTGGCATTGAACGCAACGATCGAAGCCTCGCGCGCAGGAGACGCGGGAAAAGGTTTTTCGGTGGTTGCCGCTGAGGTCAAAGAACTTGCAGAGCAGACGTCCAATGCAACGGAGCAGATCTCAAAGCAAATCAATGCGATCCAGGAGGGTACCAACAACACCACCAGTGCCATGGAACGCATCCAAAGTGTGATCAAAGAAACCAGCGAGGTGGCAACCAATATTGCGTCTGCAATGGAAGAACAAAATTCCGCCACTGAGGAGATTTCGCGCAATGCACAAGAAGCAGCCACGGGAACTCAAATGGCCTCGGATAATATGACCAAGGTCAATCAGGGCGCTGTGGAAACAAGCACTGCTGCATCACAGGTTCTGTCCGCGTCACAAGAACTGGCAAGGAACGGCGTCTCGCTCAAAAGCACAATTGACAGCTTCTTGAACGAAATTCGAGCCGCATAGATTAGAAGGGTGGGCCTCCTCCCACCCTTCTGACCTTGGCCCGGCGTCGCTGCTTGACGCCGGGCTCCCAAGGGTTTGGTGGACATAATAATTTTGCCGAGACAGAAAGTTAGGATCAGACAAATGATGAACCAACACAAAGAATTTTGGGGACGGCTGAATAGTCAAATATTTTTGCCATTGTTAGCCTTAATGTTAGGTGTTCCAGTAACCGCCAATGCAGCGGCGACACTTGACGAAGCATTGGAGGACGGCAAGTTCAACCTAGATGTTAGGTTGCGTTACGAGAATGTCAGCCATGACGCATTTGTGGAGGACGCCAGCGCTGCTACCGTACGCATACGATACGGTTACAGTACGGATGAATTCAATGGTTTCAAGGCGTTTATTGAAGGTGACTTCACGCGCGGATTGGATCCAGATGATTTCAACAGTACTATCAATGGCAAAGGTAGTTTTCCTGTTGTCGCAGACCCTGATTCAACGCGCTTAAACCGTCTTACACTCAGCTATTCAGGGTTGGCGGATACATCTGTTACGGTAGGTCGTCAACGGATCAAGTTGGATAACGACCGTTTCATCGGCAACGTTGGTTTCCGCCAGAATGAGCAGACGTTCGATGCCCTGCGTGTTGAAAACACGTCATTTGGAAATCTGAAGTTCGACTACACCTATCTTTGGCAGGTGAACCGGATTTTCGGTTCGCAATCATTGGCTGGTGAATGGGATGCTGATACTCATCTTCTCAATACATCCTACGACATTAATGGGTTTGGAAAAATAACCGGATACGGGTACTTGATCGATGTAGCCAATATGGGTCTCTCGAACAAAACCTTTGGTATTCGTTTCAAGGGTGCTCGAAAAGCCAGTGAAAACGTCACTCTAACCTATGCTGCCGAGTATGCCGTTCAAAAAGAGTATGCAGGAAATATGGCCAGCTTCGATCTCGACTATTTCTTGGTCGAAGGCGGTGCCAAATTTCACGGTTTTACAACACGCGTTGGCTTTGAGCAGCTTGAAGGAAATGGAGCGCGCGGGTTCGTCACGCCACTTGCAACATTGCATGCCTTTCAAGGGTTTACTGACAATTTCCTAGCCACGCCTGCTTCCGGCATCACCGACCTGCAGGCCTATGCGGACTATGTCATCAAGGATGTAGGTGCGATCAAGAAGGTCAAAATAGCCAGCTGGTTTCACGATTTTGATGCCGACATCGGCAATGAAGATCTAGGAGAAGAAATTGATTTTCTGGTCGCTGTTAAACCCTGGAAACGAGCAGCTTTGTCGGCCAAATATGCCCAATTCTTCGGGGCTGATTTACGCCCGGACGTTAGTAAGTTCTGGCTCACTTTTGAATACAAATATTGATACTGAAAATAACCTGCCAAGATGGGAGTATTGGAATGTCTGACGTCACTGTTCACCCGAAGGTTCTCAAAAGAATTCTTGAAACACAAAGAGATCGTGCAGAACAGCTTCTTAGCACACAGACCAAAATTTACTGCCGTCTTTGCAAGGCTACCAAACGCTTGAAGGAGGATGGCCACCCCGCAGGTCTGGACTGCACCCATGTATGCTCATCTGCGACAACAACAATGCGGGAATATTCTACTCATGAGAGTTTGGGCGACGAAACGACACTCGAGAATATTTACGAAGATCTTGAGCGGGTCTTAATAGCAATAAATCGTGCCCTTGGCTTGGAGCGATCAGAACATTTGTCCGTAAAGAAACCGCGTTGATCAAATATATCGGAAATTACTCCGTGTAGATTATCGCAAACCGAAGGAGATAATAATGGGTGCCGTCATGGAAGATCAAACGCGTAAGGTCAGATCAAACGGCGATGGTCGACATGCTAAGTCCACGGGATGGCTGAAGCGACGCCCTGCAAA
>JAJFIN010000064.1 GCA_021774955.1 Alphaproteobacteria bacterium
ATCCGCCTTGTTTCTTCATGGCTTCGATCCCCAACTGACAACCCAAATAGACGCTATCTAAGTTTACCGCCATGGTCTTACGCCAGATTTCATCTGTCGTCTCCAGAATGTCTGCGGTAATAACGATACCAGCATTGTTGACGAGAATGTCAAGTTGACCAAACCGCTCCAGAGTTTTGCCAATCGCATTTTCCCAAGAGGCTCGCTCGACCACATCATGAGGCACAAACAAAGCTGACCCTCCGGTTTCATTTATTTGATCGGCAACGCCTCGTCCTTGCTCTTCGTTAATGTCAGTGATGACGACATTTGCACCCTCGCGTGCCAGCATATTTGCGGCCGCGGCACCCAAACCGCGTGCCGCGCCTGTCACAAGCGCTACTTTTCCTTCAACCCGTCCAGTCATTCATTGCTCCACCAAATTTACTTGTTCAAACGGTTAATTTAGATCAATCATATCCGACCATCTCCGATGCAGCTTACTCAAAAGGGATGATGTTGTATTAATTGCCCAAAATCATCTTGCAACAAAACCACCAGCTCGTGCTAAATACGTTGTCAATATCCATCTTCAAAAGGCCTCCCTCATGACCGAGACCCGAACGGAAACCGATTCCTTTGGCCCTCTAGAAGTTCCAAGTGACAAATATTGGGGTGCCCAAACACAGCGCTCCCTCGGTAACTTTAAAATTGGCGGCGAAATAATGCCCGCTCCACTCGTGCGCGCCCTGGGCATAGTGAAATGCTCAGCTGCACTGGCAAACATGGCGCTCGACAATCTGGACGAAACGACCGGCAAGGCAATTGTCACAGCCGCACAAGAGGTGATCGACGGTAAATTGGATGACAATTTTCCTTTGGTCGTTTGGCAAACCGGTTCGGGCACCCAATCGAACATGAATGCCAATGAAGTTATTTCAAATCGTGCCATTGAGCTTCTTGGTGGTTCAATGGGCACCAAGGATCCGGTTCATCCCAACGATCATTGCAACCGGTCACAATCTTCAAACGATACTTTTCCAACTGCCATGCACATTGCTGCCGCAGAAGAAGTAACAAGAAAACTAATTCCTGCACTCAACCACCTTCATCAAGCCCTTGAAGCTAAGGCTGGAGCTTGGCAGGACATTATCAAGATTGGCCGCACCCATTGCCAGGATGCAACTCCTCTAACGCTGGGTCAGGAGTTTTCCGGATACACCACACAAATCGGCTACGGCATCGAGCGCATCAAATTGGCCATGCCGCGCATGTTGCAACTTGCGCAGGGCGGCACGGCAGTCGGCACTGGTCTTAACGCCAAACCGGGTTTTGCCGAAAAATTTGCCGAAGAAGTCGCAAAGATTGCCGGCCTTTCCTTCGTAACGGCCGAGAACAAATTCGAGGCGCTCGCCGCCCACGATGCACTTGTTGAAATGTCAGGCGCACTTAATACAGTTGCAACGAGCCTCTACAAGATCGCGAACGACATTCGCCTATTGGGGTCAGGCCCGCGCTCAGGCCTTGGCGAATTGAGCCTGCCTGAAAACGAACCCGGATCATCTATTATGCCGGGTAAAGTCAACCCCACCCAATGCGAAGCTCTGACTATGGTTTGTGCCCAAGTAATGGGCAACCACACAACGATAACCTTCGCTGGTAGCCAAGGGCACTTTGAGCTGAATGTGTTTAAGCCGGTGATGGTTTATAATCTCCTGCAATCCATCCGGCTTATCGCCGATGCCAGCGTTAGCTTCACGGACAATTGTGTTGTTGGCATTGAACCCAATTTGGATCACATCGAAGCGCTCATGAGCAGATCCCTTATGTTGGTGACAGCACTGGCGCCGAAAATTGGTTACGACAACGCAACTAAGGTCGCAAAAACCGCTCACAAAAACGGAACAACATTGCGCGAAGAAGCTGTCAAACTTGGCTTTGTCAGCGAAGCTGAATTTGATGCGATTGTACGCCCTGAAGATATGATCGGGCCCAAAAAATAGAAAAAGAAAAGATCAAAGCATGCCGCGGCCGGTAAAACGATCTGTAACCCTTGCTGGCCATCGCACCAGTATCACTCTTGAAGAAGAGTTTTGGGATGCTTTGAATGACATCGCTCAAGAACGCAATCAATCCGTAAGCAGCATCATTTGCGAATTGGATGAAGCACGCGCCCTTGGGGACGAACTTGCAAGCGGGCTTTCGAGTGCCGTTCGCCTGTTCGTCCTGCAAACATTTCGTGACCGGATTGAACGCGCCGGTCCACTCCAAAACCAACCAGAAGGCGATACACCATGACGCAAATCGACACCTCCAAGGGCCTAGCAGTTATCACCGGTGCTGGTGATGGGATTGGCCGCGCTGCAGCTCTGGAACTTACTCAGCATGGTTATCAAATTGCTGTACTGGACATCCGTAATGATGCCGTCCATGAGACAGTAACGCTCATAGAGAAAAACGATGGCAAAGCGATTGGATACGAATGTGATATCAGTGATCCTGACAATGTTGCCACATGTGCAGAAGCGATTTCCAAACATGGCCCGGTGACCTTGTTCTGGGCTAATGCCGGATTGGGTACGGCAGGCGGTGTCCTGAGCGCAAAAAGATCGGGATTGGAATGGATGTATGCCGTCAATCTCTGGGGTACGATTGATACTTGCCGCGCATTCATCCCTGCTATGATCGAGTCGGGCCAACCCGGACAAGTCGTGTTCACGGCATCGAGCGCTTGCTTGGGCCAAATCGAACGGAATGGCGCCTACGCCGCCTCCAAATATGCTTTTTGGGGATTGGCAGAAGCACTCCGCGGAGAGTTGCTGGAAACTTCCCTTTCAGTGTCGATAGTTTACCCCGGCCTCGTCAACACACAGATCTGGAACGGCGCCCGAGCACGTCCTGAACGGTTTGGCGGGCCCCGGCATGCACCAGAGGACGCGGGTACTTATTGGCAGCAAGGCCTGGATGTAAATGAAGTTGCCAAAGCTGCAGTCGATGGCGTGTTGGCAAACAATCCCTACATCGTTGTCCCCTACAAAGACACTAATGAACGGTTTGAAAAACATCGCGACGCATTGTTGAGCGGATTCCCCGCGACGTAAAATTCGATTGCGGATTAAATTTCACGTCTGATATTTACTTGCTTAAGGCGGTGTAGGAGCAGTTCCCTCTTGCTCTCGAAGAAGCTGCTGCAGCGCTTCCGGTAAATCTTGCTCACCAATAGTGCTTTGAGAGGGTTGAGCATCTGGAAACCGAGAAACAATCTCGGCCTCAAGATCGTTTAAATTCCATTGCCTCACAGTCGACCATATAGGACCAGACACCGAGAGGCCGACAGGCGGTAACGTGGAATCGCCATCTACATTAATCGTCGCATTGCCGCCCAGCGTTCGGGCTCCCAGATCAAATCGACCTTGCGCCGCTAAATCACCTCCCACCATATCAGATTGCAAATTCACAATGTCCATATATCCATCGGTGATGGTAAACCGTGCGTCAAATTTTGAAAAGCGCGTACGTCCACCAGATAAGCTTTCATCGGCCGCAAATCTAACCGAACTCGGCGTTCGCGCCTGCGCTATCGCTGAGTTAAATCCAGCAAGATCAAAACCCTCCATTGCACCTTGAGTTGAGCCCACTTCAATCAACCCCGAAAGTGTTGAGACAAGCCCAAAGGGGCTCTGTCCCGTCGCCGTCAAGTTGATGTTCACTTTGCCTTGTCCTGATACGGCAGGGTTGCCAAACAGAAATGCACTCGCTTTGTTCAAGGACACATTCTCACCAATCAGCGCAATCTTTGCGTTGGCAAGACCAGCCCCTAAACCCAAGGCTCCGCTCCCGGTCCATTCACCACCCCACAGTTTGAGCCCTAAATTGTGAACCTCCATCGCACTGTTCTCGAACGCACCGAGCGCACGAAACGCTTCAACGGATTGCCCATGAAACGAAGTATTCGCTAGATTAAGATCAAAACTACCCGTTAGCGCCGGCGGCAATGAGGATTTGAACCGAACGGTGGACCATGCGCGGCCTCGATCATGAAGTGTCCACATTTTTCTATCAACAAAGTCACTTAAATCGATATTGTTCCCAGTCAGAGCAAACAACAAAACCGATGCTGCTCGATTTGACTGATATTCTAAGTTGCCCGCAAGCATCTGTTCGCCAACAGAAACCTGCATCTCAGACAAAATAAAATTTGAAGGCGTCAACGCAATTTCCGAAGTCGCTGTTAGTGGAGCAAGGGTTGTCTTGTCAGCTGTATAGGGAATATTGAATAGCTTCATAAATGGAACCGCATCAAACGCATCCGCCGCAAGTCGCCCCTGGATGTCGTAACCATGGGCCAATCGACCCATCTGCCCGCGCAAATATAAATCCGCCCCGGCCAGTCTTCCGGTAAACTCAAGCACTGCTGGCTCTGAACGTTGCCAGAAAATCTGCCCCCCTTGAATTGTTCCTGTTAGATCAAAATTTCCTAACGATCCGGTTGCTGTTAGATCGGCCTCGCCCTTATTAAAGTGCGCCTTACCCGCAAGACGAGATTGTTTGTCGCCGGCACAAACCTGCGAAAGGAGCGACTTGCCTAAACTTTCAGCACACAAAAACACTCCAGCCAATGAATAGGAAACGTCTCCATCCATAGAGCCTGTCGGATTCACAGACAATGTACCTTTCAAGTCCGCGTCGAACTCACCTTTTCGAGTAAGCGTAAATTTTTCAATATCCGCACGTCCGGCCTGAAGCTTCATTTTGATATTGGCAGCGGCGTTTGTGACACCAAACCCCGTTAGAAATTCAGTTGAAATATCCAAGTTCGCATCAAAGCCATTGAGAAACGAACCCAAAGATTTCAGATCACTCTTGATCCCATGCCCCGTTAAATTTAGTGCGTTTGCTGTCATTCGAGCGCTAAAGGAAAGTCGCTTCGACCTCGCGCGAATAAAGTCACCTTGGGCCTTAATTCGGTCGAGCGTGGCAGATACCGACGAAAGATGCACAGCTTCTTCACTCACCGACATATCACCTGTCAGGGCAAAATTCCGAAGACGGTTTTGTGGAACGTTGCCAACTTCCAGACCCAGCCATTTAAAAAGGCTTCGTGCATTCTGGCTTTCAAGCGTAACACTCCCTTCGATCGGCATTTGTGCGTTTTCACTTCGCTCCAAACTAAACGCCGTCCCACCAGGAAGGTTTGCGTTGGCTGCCATCAGAAGCGGTTTCGTTTCTGAGATCTGCATACGGACATCAATATCTTCAAGCAGGCCATCATTGTATTTGGCTTTTTCGCTGGCGATAGCCAAACGAATATCCACAGGTTTTAAACCAGTATCTCTGCTTATTTCGTCGCTTGTTTGATCACCGGCTCGTCCTCGAATTGGTTTCCCAGAAGTCAGTTCATCCAAATCGATCATTTGGCCCTTGAACGAAACTTCCCCTTTTACCGTTTCCCCAAGCGTGATTTGAGCATTCGTCTGGCCTACGGACTGGCCAATAGATAGGTCAAGATTGATGGCTGAGAAATCATCGCCGGTCAGAATAATACCGCCTTCAGCACTTATCGGCAGCGTAATCTGCTTCCGCCCCATAAGATCGTTCAGATCGATATTCGCAAGCCGCGACAAGTCGGTAAGCACTTGCTCAGTTTGGTTCGCCTGCAATTTCATTCTGCCAGAGACCTGACGCGCCTCACCTTCATTCAATACAAAACCATTGAGTGAAAACTGTGTACCAAATTCATCGCCGGAAGCTTCTAGCGTCAACGGGATTGGTCGTGCGCTATCGATGCGACCAAGCTTGGCCTCAATATCAAAAGAACGGCCGAGAATTGCAACACGGCCTATACCTTCAAATGGTCCAACCAACGAAGCAACCGCTAGAGTGGCATTTTCCACAATTGCTGACCAATGCTCGTCTGATGCATGATCAGAAAACGTTATAGATAGATCGTCTACGGACAAATTATCAACGCGGACATCTTGGATAGCACCTGCTAATAATCGACCCACACGGTCTCTGGTTGACGGAGTTTTTTCATTTTCATCCAAATTTTCGGCCACCAGCGCCCAGTTGGCCGTACCGTCTTCACCACGTTCTAGATCTAATTGGGCACCTTCAAGATAGAAGGAGGTAACCTGTACCTGGCCGCGAAGGAGAGGGGTCAATTCAAGCTGGCTATCAATGCGATCGACGCTCAGAAAAGTCGCGCGCTCGGCACCTTCCGTATTCGCAACAGAAACCTCAGCGAGGCTCAACGCCGGTCGCGGCAATATGGTGAATGCAACGTCACCTTCAATTTTAACCTCACGCCCCAGTGCATCTCCAGCGGCTTTGGCAATTTGGTCCCGATAGGTGTTCCAGTTGATAAAACCAGGCGCGATAAGAACAATCGCCACCAAGGCAACCAGCACAAACCCAACAAATATTAGGAAACGACCCACTCTAACCCCAACTCTTCTCATTCACCCCGCAGGCCGACATTGCCATGTGATGCAAATCCTGTGCAAACATCTATTTCCCGCTATAGTACAGGCCAATGACAAACAAGTGAGGCACTTTTGTGACCTGGGATATCGAATCCCATTAGACTGCGAAGACAAATCAAAGGAAAAAATATCAATGGGAGACGTCATTAACCTAAATCGCGCCCGCAAACTCCGGGAAAGAAAACAAGACAAAGCAACTGCCGAGGCCAACCGCGCGTCCCATGGCCGCACGAAGGCCGAACGACAATTGTCAATCAGCGAAGAAGCCCGCACTGATGCTACCCTGGATGGGATGAAACTGGAGATCGATTCCACCAAGTCCGATGATGACAACACCTAGACACAATCCTCGCAATCCCAACGACTAGAACGACCTATGAGTGCTTTGCCGGAAGAAGAGTTTTTCAGGAAACTTCATCCGCGTCATTTCAACTGGAACCGCCAACCGGCCGTCTGGTTATTGGCTTTGCTAATCGGCATCGCCGCTGGATACGCGACCATTAGCTTGCGACTTCTAATTGACCTCTTCACGCTCATATCATTTCAAGCGACCGAAGCCACGCTACTCGACGCTGCCACTCAACTGGACTGGCCCATGCGTCTCACCATCCCGACAATCGGTGGGCTTGGTGTCGGAATTGCACTTTATTTCCTGCTCCCGCGTGGCCGAACGGAAGGCGTAGCCGACGTTATTGAATCTCGCGCGTTGCACGGCGGTACAATCCCCCTGAAAACTGGATTGGCTAGCGCTACAATCGCAACACTCTCACTGGGGGTTGGTGCAAGTTCTGGACGAGAGGGCCCTGCAATTCATTTGGGTGGCACGCTGGCCTCAATCATTGCCCGTCGGTTTCAGCATCCTCCGAGAATCGCTCGCATCCTGCTGGGCGCCGGTGTTGCCGCCGCTGTTTCGGCTTCATTCAATGCACCCCTGGCAGGTGTTCTTTTTGCGCTTGAAGTTATCCTTGGGCATTACGCCCCGCGCGCCTTTGCTCCCATTGTCATCGCCAGCGTAGCGGGATCGGTTGTCTGTCGGCTGCATATCGGCGATATGCCCGCCTTCATCATTCCCCACTACACCATTGAAAGTTTCTGGGAGGGGCCTGCCTTCGCAATGTTGGGTGTGGTTTCTGCTATTGTCGCTGTTGCCTTTATCCGCTCTGTCCAGTTTACCGATCGATGGGCGCGCCAGATCGCTATCCCATTATGGGCACGACCAGCAATCGGCGGATTTTTGATCGGCCTTATTGCACTCGCATTCCCACATGTTTTGGGTGTTGGTTACGGGGCAACCGACGACGCCTTGAAGGGTCAATACAGTCTTATCTTGCTGCTTTCGCTTGTCGTCGCAAAAATCGCCGCCACGACCATAACAATGGCTTCGCGATTCGGAGGCGGTGTATTCTCACCGTCACTGTTTATTGGGGCGATGACCGGTGGCGCATTCGGCATCCTCGCCGGTCAGATTTTTCCTGACATCGCATCCCAGTCTGGGCTTTACGCGATTATAGGTATGGCCGCTGTTTCAGCCGCCATTTTGGGCGCGCCAATATCAACAACACTCATCGTTTTTGAATTAACCGGTGACTATGCCGTCATGATCGCATTGATGATCGCAAGCTCGATTTCCACCCTGTTAACACAAGCCATGATCGGTAAGAGCTTCTTCCACATGCAATTAGATGCGCGCGGCCTTCATGCCAGCGACGGCCCCCAACGTCTCTTGCTCGAAACGATTCGCGTGGAGGAGATCATGACCGCGGATTCTTCTGGCCTGGGTCAGACCATCGAGGACGAAACACCCACCCTATTTCCAGATGAAACCCTCGAGCGAGCCCTTGATATCCTTGACAAAAGTGATCTTGAGACCGTTTTGGTCGTTGACCGCAAGACTCCCACCCAGCCAATAGGGTATGTTTATCACAAAAGGGCTCTGCAAATTTTCAATCGGGCGCTTGTCGAAGCCAACATTGAAGAGCACCGATAACAGCCACACACCCTATTTGAACGGAATGACAACCAGTAAGCTATGACGTCAATGGCAAACGATCCATTTGATCTAAGCGATCTACCAGAAGAAGAAACGGTGCACTCGGTTGAGCCAGCACCGGATGGCGCGGCGCGTGCCTCGATTAGCGAACGCGCACGTGCCCCTTCGCCTTATCTTGATCGCCTGAATACCGAACAACGCCAAGCCGTCGAAACGCTCGAAGGTCCTGTCCTGGTTCTTGCCGGAGCGGGAACCGGTAAGACGCGGGTTTTGACAACCCGGCTTGCCCATCTACTCAACACCGGCAATGCCTGGCCGGGACAGATACTAGCGGTTACGTTCACCAACAAAGCCGCGCGCGAAATGAAAGAACGCATTGGCGCCCTTATTGGTGGCGCCGTTGAAGGCATGCGTTGGCTCGGCACCTTCCATTCTTTGAGCGCCCAGATCATCCGACGCCATGCGGAACTCGTCGGGCTCAGAAGTGATTTCACTATTATCGATACCGACGATCAAATCCGCCTCATCAAACAATTATTGCAGGCCGAAAATATCGACGACAAACGCTGGCCCGCACGACAATTTGCAAACCTTTTAGATGGTTGGAAAAACCGCGCGATCACACCAGACAAAGTAAACAAAGAAGATGCTCACAAGTTTGCTGACGGTAAGGCCGCAAAACTTTATCAGCAATATCAGGATCGTTTAAAGATCTTGAACGCGGCAGATTTTGGCGATCTACTCCTTGATTGCATTACGGTTTTACAAAATAACCCAGATATTCTGGCCGACTATCAACGCCGCTTTAAATACATTCTCGTTGATGAATACCAGGATACCAATGTCGCGCAATATCTGTGGCTTCGCTTATTGTCTAGCCAGCACAAGAACATTTGCTGTGTTGGCGACGATGACCAATCAATCTATGGCTGGCGCGCACCAGGATTGCGATGTCTTCCAGCGAGCGTTTGGAGTGCTGATAAG
>JAJFIN010000065.1 GCA_021774955.1 Alphaproteobacteria bacterium
AATTCACGCGGCGAGCATCCTTTGACTTTTCGGAACGTTTTGCTAAAGATCATTTGATCTGTGTAGCCCATTTCTTTTGCAATCTCACCTATACGCGACGAGGTTTCTGTTAGCAATCGGGCCGCACCCGCTATTCTTCGCTCCTCAAGATAAGCGCGCGGTGTGATACCAGTCGCCTCTTTGAATAACACACGAAAACGGCTTTCACTGAGCCGGGCGTATTTAGCCATTTTGGCCACAGACCAGGGTTGCGAAAATGGCATTGCATTTAGATGAACGAGAAATTCTTGGATGACATCCTCGGAAGAATTTATTTTTGACGCAGTCTTCAATTCAAACGATGAAATAAGCGACGAAAGGACAGATATTGACCTCATTTGTGAATTCAATGTGTCTTGCTCACCCACCGACCATGCATCAACCAACTCCATAAAGCGATAGCGCCAAATATCCGGCTGTGCTGGTTCAATCAACGAAGGAATCAATAAATCTGCACTCGAATCAGAATAACTTATCCGGATGATCGGAGATGGTGACAGTAAATTTCCTGTATGTATGACTTTGCGTTTGTGAAATGACTGGATCATATCAAACGGTTTTAGATCTTTATTTGCCTGGAGATCGAAATGAATAGCAATGTGTTTAGATCCAGGTTTAAAAGCCTGGCTGTGCAAAATACCTGGGGGGATCAAAATCATTGCCCCGCTCTTGACTTGAATACCGCCGGTTAACCAAGGAAACTCAAACCAGTCATCCCCTTCAAGCATGAATACGAGTTCAAAATCCAACAATGTCCGCAGCATCGACCGACCCGCATCATCCGGCCCTGACTCCCATATGTGCGCTAACCGCAACCACGGGGCAATGCTGTCTGTAGAAAGTGTGACATCCATAGTTTTTGAGGATGCGTCCATGCGGCCAATTACTTCCTTCTGATAGTGTCACTAAGTTTCATATTGCCATATTTTCAAAATTGCCAAACCCGCTCAGATAGTCCAACTCAAAATACAACATATTTGCACTTCAATGTAAGAAAAGGTGGAGCTCAATAGAGAGCGCTCCACCTTCGATGTTATGATCTCAAAATCAGAACTTATAGGCAATTGTCGCCAACCATGTTTGTGGGCGATTGGGAATTTGAACCGTTACCAATCCGGGGATATTAAACGACGATACTTGATAAAACTCTTCCGTCACGTTTTGACCTGAAAGTGTGAATGCCCAGTGACCGTCTTCGGTTTCAAAAGTGAGGCTGGCATCCAAAATACCATAGCCCTCAATCGCTCTCAGGACATCGTCTGGCCGTCCATTGAAATAATCATCTGTGTAGGCATAGTTAGCACCTAAGATAATACTTCCAGCGCCGGGTGTGTCATGTCGGTAATTGAAACCAACTTGATAAGTGTAGTCGGCGGCCCGAGGAAGTTCCCCACCTCCGGGAATCTCATCGTCTAGAGTCCCTATATTGCCGAAGATATCCAGGCCTTCAAATGGAGTGATCGCAACTTCAACTTCAACACCCATCACATCGACGTCGAGATTGAGATTAGTGATACCCATCGGCGTCAGTAGTTCGACCTGAAGGTCCTTAACTTCTTTGTAGTAGTAGGCGGCATTGAAGCGCAGACGGTCATCAAACCATTGTGATTTAATGCCTCCTTCAACACTAAAAATCTTTTCCGTCGCTAACGCACCTGATGTAACAGCCGCGAGGTTAAAGGCATTACCATTGAAGTTCCCCGCTCTGAAACCCGTGCCAGCCCGAACATAGAGATTAACGTCGTCTGTTGCTGCAAAGTTAGCAGAGCCCGTCCAGGTTACTTTCGATACAGTAATGCTGTCATCAAACACAAATGCCGGAACCGGCGTTCCGTCCGCAAGCGTTTGACGGGTCATCATGTTCTTGGAGTCCCAAGAGTAACGCAACCCACCGGTTAGATCCAGCCGATCCGTGACAGGATAGGTCGCTTGCCCGTAAACACCAACGGCATCGGTTTCCTGTTCGGTAAATTGGACTGTTGTTGGAAGGAAGGGCAGAATACCAATGCTGAAAAACGTGTCATTGAACTCATGCAAATAAAACGCGCCTACCGTCCAATCGATTGGTGTTCCCCCTAGTTGATCTCCATTTAGGAACACCTCCTGAGTAAACTGCCATTCATCGACGCTTGTCCCAAAGTTTTCGAATATACCAGGAGGTCCTGCCCTACCATCACCGTCCGTTCTCCCGAAAAAGTTCACTGTGCGATAGGCCGTAATCGACGTCAGGTCGAAGGCATCAAAATCGCTATTCAACGTTGCGGATACGGTAAAGGTATCCGTTAACGTATAGTCTTCCTCATCTGTGAAATTAGTCTCAAATGTGTATGGATCACCGTCCGGATCGGGATTGAAGGCTGAGGCAACCGCGGTATCGCTCCGATCACGTAGGAAATTAGTGCTTATTGTGAGATCAGTTTGATCACTTAATGCTACCAGCAAGGACGCGCGACCTGAGAGCACGTCATCTTCGAACGCCTTCTCACCCGTGTTGGCATTGGTCATGAAGCCATCGTTCTTGCGGTACGTAATCGCGGCACGTATCCCGACTTTTCCTTCAACCAAAGGGGCGCCGAAAGTGGCATTAACGTTTCTCTGTTCTTCAGTGCCGTAACTTACAGCCCCGGTAAAATCCATTTCTTCGAGCGGTGGCTTTTTCGTGATCACCTGGATTGCACCAGCACTCGCGTTGCGACCAAAGAGCGTCCCTTGTGGACCCCGCAAAACTTCAACACGCTCAATATCATAAAGATCAACCAGTGACCCAAACGCACGGGCCTGGTAAACACCATCGACGTAGATTGGGATTGGGGCATCAAAGAAAAACGAAGGATTAATTTGACCGGAACCGCGCATATAGATAGATGCTGATGACGATTGACCTAAAGCCGGCTCGACATAAAGGTTCGGCGTGAAACCACGAAGATCGGCAATATTGACAATCTGCATATCCTCCAAAATGTCGCCAGAAAATGCTGTGACGGAGATCGGCACTTTTTGAAGTGACTGCTCGCGTTTTTGTGCCGTAACAATAATTTCGTCCAATTGCGCCCAGGCACTTCCGGTTCCCAATCCGGTGGCCAGCGCTAGCACGCTCACACTCCCTAAAATCCCTTGCATTCGCCTCATGTCGATTGTCTCCCCTTGCTTTCGCTGTCAATTAATCAACCCAATAGTGACAAAGATTCAAACAGCACTTGTATCGATCAAGCGTCTTTGAACGTTCGGATTTCCAGGACGTCCACCCCAATTACGGCCTCTGTAAAATCTCCAGTCGATTTACAGTTTCTCAACTATATATGTCATAGTCAACTAATAATTTGTCATATTTTACTTTTTATTGTCTAATAACGCTATATATCTTGATAATCGTACCATAATCAGTGTCATATGAGATGTCTGTCTGCCCAACCGAAACGATTACGGATGCCATGTTCATGCGGCAGGTTGACTAGTAATAGAACGTACAAGGAGGATCATAAATGTTATCGCAATGTAGGTTGAAAGGTGCGTGTTTGTGACCGATGCCCTGAGACCAATGAATCTGAGATGCCAACATTTATGTGATCCACTAGCCATAGATGAGCCGTCGCCAAGCTTAAGTTGGCTTTTGTCGGGCGGTGGACGAAATCGCCTCCAGACTGCTTACCGCATTATCGTCTCCTCATCTCAGGAGGGCATCCGACACCTCAAGGGTGATTTATGGGATTCGGAAAAGGTTAATTCCGATGAAACTCTTGATGTTCGCTATCGAGGCAAGGCCCTTGAATCAAGGCAACCCTGTTTCTGGGCCGTGTGTATCTGGGATGAAAAGAGCCGTGAATGTTGGAGCGAGCCGGCCGTTTGGGAAATGGGTATTCTCGATAAGCAGCAATGGGTAGCGAATTGGATAGGAGGCCCGGTTACTTTTCAAAATGGAACAGACGCTCCTGGGTCAAGAGAATCCAACGGAAATGCATTACCGATGGTCTCTGCCATTGGCTCAACCCCCATATTCTACCTGAGAAAGAGTTTTGAAATTGATCGCTCTGTTGTCAAAGCGCGGCTCTATGCGACAGCACGAGGTGTCTATAGAGCGATTATAAATGATCTTAATGCAGATGATCGCTCGTTCGCTCCAGGCTGGAGCGACTATAACAAGCGCATTGAATACCAGTGCTATGATGTAACACAAAACCTCACGCAGGGTACAAACACACTTTGTGCGATGTTGGGTGAAGGATGGTATGCCGGGTTTGTCGGCCCCTTTGAACGAAGACGCGCAAACCACTACGGATTAAGAGCATTTTTCATAGCCCAACTGGTTATCGAATTCGAAGACGGCGAGCAGCTGGTTATTAAAACAGACCAAAGCTGGCGCGCTCATCTTGGCCCGGTATCTCATTCTGATTTTCTCCTTGGTGAACTCCATGATGGACGTAAAGAACTCGTCGATTGGAGCAAATCCTCCTACGATGATGCCCATTGGTACCAACCGATCGTCGATTTTCCAAATGCAGTAAACCTTGTAGCTGAGAAAGCTCAGCCAATCCGGGTGGTCGAGGAGCTCAACCCGGTCGATGTAACACAAACGCAAGAAGGTGGGTTTCTCTTTGATCTTGGCGAAAATATGGTGGGGCGTGTAAGATTCAAAACGCACGGTTCGGAAGGCCAACGCATTACCCTAAGACACGGAGAAGCGTTAGACAAAAATGGTGCGCTGTACACAGAGAACCTTCGTTTTGCAAAATCTGAGGACACCTATATCCTAACCGGCTCAGGAGAAGAGATCTACGAACCGTTGTTTACCTATCATGGGTTTCGATATGTCGAAGTCTCTGGACTAACACACTCGATTAAACCGGACACTGTAACCGGGCTCGTGTTGATGACGGACACACCTGAGACCGGTGAGTTCTCGTGCTCAAACCCGCTCGTCAATCAACTTCAAAAAAATATCCTGAGAAGCCAAAAAGGCAATTTTCTGAGCATTCCCACCGATTGCCCCCAAAGAGATGAGCGCCTCGGCTGGCTCGGCGATGCAGAAGTATTTGCCCGCACCGCGGCTTACAACATGGACGTCAGTGCGTTCTTTTCCAAATGGATGGACGATGTTACCGATGCGCAACTCGGAGACGGTCAGTATACCGATACTGCTCCGTGCATTATTTTCGGAACTGGTGGCGCACCCGGATGGGCAGAAGCTGGTGTCATCGTCCCATGGACGATGTATTTGATGTATGGCGACAAATCTATCATCGAACGCAATTGGGATGCCATGACGAAATGGATGGATTTCCTGCGGCGGACAAATCCGGATCACATCCGTACACTGTGTCTAAATATGAATTTCGGTGATTGGTTGGCACCGGATCCAAATACACCGAAACCCCTTGTGGCGACGGCGTTTTATGCCCGATGCGCTGACTTGATGGCAAGAATGGCGACGGCATTAGAAAGATCAGACGAAGCTGAGGCCTATCAATTTCTATTCCAGAAAATCGCCAGAGCCTTTCAAGAAGAGTTCGTTGACCCGCAATCGCGCGTTGCTGGCGATACACAAACAAGTTATCTGCTTGCGTTAGGTTTCAACCTCATTCCCAAAGATAAACGCGCCGCGGCAGGCCAATATCTTGTTGCCGATATCAAAGCGCGTGATTGGCATCTATCAAGTGGATTTCTGGGCATCAATCTGCTGTTACCTGTTCTTTGCGATATAGGTCATACTGACACTGCTTTTCGCATTCTGCTTAACGAAGATTACCCATCGTGGGGGTACTGCATCAAACACGGCGCTACGTCAATTTGGGAACGATGGGACAGTTGGACGCCGGAAAATGGGTTTCAGGAAATTATGAATTCGTTTAATCACTATGCCTATGGCTCCGTGGGAGAGTGGTTTTACCGCTATCTTGCGGGCATTGATACATATGAAGACTCTTCCGCTTTCAAAGAAATTTCGATCGACCCCCACTTAGGCGGTGGACTGACAAGCGCGCAGGCCACTTACCTGAGCTGCCGCGGTCCCATCAAAAGTGCGTGGCGACTAACTGAGCATCAATTTGAACTTGACGTTGTAATTCCACCCAACACCTCCGCGGTTGTGGCCCTCCCTCCCCACGAAGGCGGTTCTCTAACCGAAGGCGGTATTAAGATTGAGGGTATTCCAGAAATAGAAATGCTTCGTCAGGATGAACGCGAAATTAGGTTGAAAACCCCTTCGGGTACTTTCAACTTTTCAATGACGTTGTTGCCGTAAACATCAGATAGCATGGGAATACGAGAGTCCCATTTGCTCCCCACGAGAAGCGTGCTTTTGGTGTTAACGCTCTACCTGCCTAAACACGCGAATGAAATTTCCACCAATTACTTTGGCGACTTCGTCTTCGCTCATGCCACGCGCTAGCAAGCCTGCAGGAATCAACGGTAACTGCCTATAATTATCAAAAACGGGTCTAAAATTTGCGTCCATATCTGTACCAAGACTAACGTGATCGATACCGATGGAATCAACGAACCTGAAAATCTGATCGATATATCCATTCATATCGGAAATACCTATGCCGGCTGGCCAGGCACCGATAACTCCCCCAGTCTCAGCAATTAGCTGAGCATGTTCAGGGCTTATGAGGCGCGCATTGGTGATGTTCTCCATATGCAGATTACTGTGAGAGAGAATGACAGGCTTCTCCGTCGCCTTTACCGCTCCCTTTGTCGTTTCAAAGTCAGCATGGGCAAGGTCGATGATCATTCCCAGCCGGTTCATCTCTTGTACGACTTGGCGACCGAAATCCGTCAAACCGCCATGCTTTGGTTCGGCAGTTTGGATATCGCCAATTTCACTAACCCGGTAATGAACAATGCCAATTGACCGCACGCCATCCTCATGCGCTTGTTTGAGACCTGCAACATCGCCTTGTAAAAAATCACCACCTTCACATGTCATGATCATGGCGGGCAG
>JAJFIN010000066.1 GCA_021774955.1 Alphaproteobacteria bacterium
ACGGCACCAAAGTCTTCACCAGTGGAGCTGAGGGCGCCGATTACATTTGGCTGGCAGCACGCACCAATAAAGACGCACCCAAGCACAAAGGCATAACACTCTTTATTGTCGACACAAAACTACCAGGGTTTTCCTTGTCGCCGATCCATACTGTCGGAGATGTACGCACTAACATCACTTATTACGACAATGTCCGTGTGCCTAGTTCTGCAATCGCTGGAAATCTGAATGAAGGATGGAAGCTTATCACCTCGCAACTCAACCACGAGAGAATTGGCTTAGCGGCCTTTGGCATCAACGGATTGGGATTGTACCACCAGGTTCTCGACTGGGCACGGAGCACACAACCTGATGGCCGCAAACCGATCAATGCCCCTTGGGTTCAAACAACACTTGCCGAAGCACACGCCTTGATGGAGGCCATGCGTCTCATGAACTTGCGACTGGCTTGGGAGTTAGACCAAGGAAACGTCAACCCAGCATACGCTTCTGCTGCCAAAGTCTTTGCCACTGAAAGCGTGGTCGAAACCTGCCGCCTGCTCTTAGAAGTCGTGGGATCTGCCGGTTTGGTTAAAGCGGGGAGTCAAACCGCAATTCTGGACGGTGCTCTCGAGGCAGAATATAGACGTCTACAGATCAATACCTTTGGCGGTGGTGTCGCCGAGGTAATGCGTGATCTCACCGCCCAATTCGGATTGGGTCTTCCACGCGCGAATAGATAGGAATCGGAAAGAACTGTTTAAATATGGATTTTGCCTTTAACGACATACAAGTATCAATTTCAGATTTAGCTGAGCGTATTCTCGCAAACGCTGTCGATCAGTCTGGTGTAGAAGGTTCTTTGGATCGCCTTTCCTGGAAACAATTTGCTGAGGCAGGATTAATTGGACTTGGAGTTTCTGAAACCCAGGGTGGGTCTGCATTCGGACTGATAGAACTTTGCATAGTCCTGAAAAACCAAGGCAAATTTCTAACACCTTTGCCGTATCTGCAAACAGCCGCTCTCGTAGCGCCATTGATTGACAAGTTCGGGAGCGGGGAACAGAAAAAGAATTGGCTCCCTCAAATCATCGCCGGTGAATGCATTGTCGCCATTGTGCTTTCCCATTTCGAAAATGAAATTTCACATCAATCAGACTTGACCGTTATAAAAACCGCTTCGGGTTGGTCTCTTGATGGCACCTGCTACAACGTACCTTATGCTCACGAGGCCGATCTTATTTTGGTGCCGGCCAGTGTAGATACCAACACACATTTCTTTTTATTGGATCCCGGCGAGAGCTCACTCTCGTTCGCCACAGAGGAAACAACCAGCGGACAACCGCAAACATCAATCGCCTTCAAAAACACACAACTCGGAGAACAAGCTGAATTAGATAAAAACAAATCTCAGGAAATTTGGGCCTGGTTAGAAGCAACATCCCTTGTGGCTCAGTGTGCGCTGCAGCTCGGCATCGCCGAAGAAGCCCTTCAAAGAACTGCAGCTTACGTTTCAGAGCGCAAACAATTCGGACAACCTTTGGGCGGATTTCAGGCGGTTTCGCAACGACTGGCCAATGGCTACATAGATGTAGAAGCTATGCGGGCAACCCTTTGGCAAGCGGCTTGGCGGCTCGATAACAATCTTCCAGCGCAAACAGAAATCCATACAGCAAAATACTGGGCAGCTTTGGGAGGGCATCGCATAGCTCAGTCCGCACAACACCTTCACGGCGGCATAGGCGCTGACCGCGACTATCCAATTCACCGCTACTTTCTTTGGGCTAAACAATGCGAGTTTGCACTAGGTGGACACAATTACCACCTTATGCGTCTCGGTAAAGAAATTGCCAAAAACCAGTGAATGTTTACAGGTTTTCAAATCCAACATAAAATTGATTGTACCAATCGCGAATGCGCTTAACTGGACCATCTCCATCACAAAGGGTCATCGTTGGCAGATAGATCTTGCGCTCCCAAACGGGTTTATCTTCTTCTAGCTGCTTTTCGATTTCTTTGATAAATGCGCCAGGAACATTTTTCATCGGTCCCGCCATATCTTCCTTGCGATTTGTAAAGGCAAATCGGACATGCACATGATCGCCGTCAATCGGCGTAATGCTCGACATCATGAACGTTTCGACCACAATTGAAAACCGGGTCCAGCTTTGACCAGGACCGATATTACCATTTTCAATCTTGCCGTCGATCTGCCCCTTGCCGGTATCCATTTTGGCATCGACATATCCATTCCGGTAGATCCCATCATACTCAACGACGCCCTCCGAAGGGAATTCAGCCGTTCCGTGTACATACTTAAAATGCGCAATATCCGCAGCGTTTTCAGCCATCTCCTGAGAGTGCGTGTTAATGAACCATTCTCGTTTGGCCAAGCCGGTCCATTCATCACTAACAGTTTCAGGATAAGTTTTGACCTTCCAGCTCGGTTGAGCATTGTCCGGATGGTACCAGGCCCAAATCGCTTGGTTATCTTCAACCAGCGGCCATGATTTGATGCACGGTTTTCGTACTTTCGGGGGAATAACTTTGGCGTAGGGAATATGTGTAACTGCACCCGTTTCATCGTATTGCCAAGCGTGAAAAGGACACGCCAGTGTATTATCGATCACCTCCCCATCAGCCAGATTGGCCCCCATGTGCCGGCAATAAGCATCGAGCAATCGTGCTTTTCCATCTTGGCCGCGATAGAGCGCCAATTCTTGACCGAAATACCGGATGGATTTTGCTTCACCCACATTCAGCTCATCTGAATAGGCAACAATATACCACCCGATCGGGATAGGCATTGGAAAGCGGCTTTCTAATTGCACTGCAGCGGACATAACGTTTTCCTTTCTTATTCTTCGATATTAAACACGCGAAGTGCATTCTCGCGTAAAAATTTTGGCCAAACCTCATCGTTGAACGGCACGTTTCCCATGTCAGAAAAAATCCGGTCAAGCGAGAGACCCATGGGGAAATATCCCGCATACAGAATTTTATCTGCACCTCGCGTATTGGCGTAATTGATAATATCTTTTGGATAATGTTTCGGTGCAAAAGCGCTCGTGGAGTAATAGAGGTTTGGATATTTGAGCATGAGCTTAACCGCCAGTGCCGTCCAAGGTTCAGCACCATGGCGCATGACAAACTTCAGCTCCGGAAAGAACCAGCAAACCTCATCAATGAGTTCGACTTTCTGCGGCCCCATCGGAAGCCGCGGGCCAGGCACACCAGCACAACAGACAAATGGAATGTCAAGCTCACAACAGGCGGCGTAAATCGGGTACCATTTTTTATCGTTAATCGGGACTTGCGGGCACAGTCCGGAAGGAAAGGCGCTCACCGCCTTAATGTCAAACTCGCTGTGCAAGCGTTTGATGTTTTTTACTTCTTCCATGCCGAGATTCGCATTTGCCGGATAATCAAAAATGAATCGGTCTTGATATTCTCTGTGCGCACGCATGGTGGCTTCAGAGTGAGGATTAAAGCCAACCATGGCTTTTGCGATTTTGTGTTTGTCCATCTGCGCCAATGTGTAAGCGAGATAATCATTCTGTCCTTCAATTTGCGGAATATCTTTGAACATGTATTGAGCCGGCATCTTGAACATTTCCCGGCTCTCATTGTCCATCAATAGCGGCTTGATAAACTCGTACCATTCCTGATTGTCTTCGCTCATGGGTATCCCCAACATGAGATCGACAATTTTGATATCGCTTGGCATTGCCATCAATTTAATTCCTCTGTTCTTCAACGCTTAGGCGATTTCCGCAATTCCCGCATCGCGCATAATTTCTGCACGGAGATCCTTTTTCACAACTTTTCCAGAGACATTTCGCTTCAATGGGTGAGAGCGAATAAAAACATGTTTAGGAATTTTGAAATGCGCCAAATGTGCTCCGACATGCGTCGCGATATCGTCAGCCGACGGATTTGCTCCCGGTTCTTTAACAATAACAACCGCGAGACTTTCACCTAACCTTTCATCAGGCAATCCAAACGCTGCTCCCTCGCGCACATCGGGATGGTCATGAAGGATTTGTTCAATTTCCGCGCAGTAAATGTTTTCACCCGCGCTAATAACCATGTCTTTGATACGGTCCGCGATATAAAGAAATCCATCATCATCGAAATAGCCAACGTCGCCAGTGTGGAGCCAACCTTTGACAATTGTTTTTGATGTCTCTTCCGGATTACGCCAATATTCCTTCATCGTCATGGCGCTGCGCACGATGATGTGACCACGCTCATTGGCCGGTAAAGTATTTCCTTCACTATCGACAATGCGAATATCAAGGAAGGGCATAGCCCGCCCTACAGCACCCCGATGAGCTTCATATTCGCGCCCGACAATCGATGCCACTGTTCCGCCCGCTTCTGTTTGCCCATATCCGGTTCCCATTACCGCATTCGGGCACATTGCTTTTACATCGCCAACCAATCGAGGTGGGAAAGCTGCCCCTCCCCCACCGATCGAAGCGACGCCGAGTAACGCATCACTTCCAGACGCTTTGGCGCTCTCCAGCAGATCTGAAATCATGGTCGCAACACCATTAAAAGAAGTGATGCCTTCTTGTACGATCAGGTCAAGGGCTGTTTCCGGATCCCACTTATGAAGGATTGCGATCTTCCCACCGATGGTTAAATTCATCAGAAACTGAGACAGGCAACCACTGATATGGAATAGCGGAAACGCCAACATGGTTGACGGTTGATAATCACTTGGCATTTCCATCTTGATGCCCGCCACCTCAAGGTCCGCCATGATTTGTGCACGCACTAAAGCCATACTGAACTGAATAGACATGAGACCACCAATCAGACGCTGGTGATCAAAGAGCGCTCCTTTTGGTCGCCCGGTCGTTCCCGACGTATACAGAATGAGCACGTTATCGGTTGGGGCAATCTCTACAGGAGGCCACCCGGAATTCTCTGTGTTTTCAATAAGTGCCCAGAATGGTTCTACGTTGTCACCGCTACGTGATTCAGAACGATCGCCTTCCACCACCACTGCCGGCAGAGATCCTCCATCTTCGTTACGGATACGGGCTAAGCGATCATCATCTGCAATCACCAAAGAACAATCGGAATCTTCAAGACAATGGATTAGTTCCTGCCCAGTACTCCATGAGTTGAGAGGAACGACCACACCACCGGCGGCCGTAATGGCGATAAACGCAATCATCCACTCCGGACAATTACGCATACAAATTGCGACCCGATCGCCTTTGTTTAGTGAAAACTGAAAACAGAGCAGGCACGCCAAATTCTGCGCTGCTTCAATTACTTCTGAATAAGTATATCGATCATCTAGATAAACTAGGAACGGCCGCTCACCAAATTCATGTGCCTTGTTATAGTGTGTTCGAAGAGTCGGAAATTGATGCTTGAAAACACTATACTCCTCGCCATCGCGCTTTTCTTTACGCAACTCAAAGGGCGCCCCCGGCGCCAACAGCGCGCCAACAAAATCCTTCGAATCTGGGGATTGAACGCCTGTCATGTTTATGATTGCTCCCGTTTCACCGGTGATAGACCAAATTAGTGACCTAGGTCAACAAATCACGCCACATAGAAATATTCAACGGTCTCGGTATCGAATTCCTCAACCAAGGGCGCCAAGATTTGATCGCATCACGGGTTTTTCTTGCAACTTCAATTTCATTCCTCGGACGCAGATCCCCTGTTTTCTGTAGGATTGCAGCCTAACTAGCATCAGCGAGTGCAGTTCTCAATTAACACCCAATGCGTAAACTAATGTATCATTTTTTACGAAATATGCCAAAATATTTCTACCTCACATACACAATTCGTCAAAATTATTGTTGCTTTTCAACAACACTTACCATATGAAACGCTTTTACGAGCCAACAATGGGAGCTTTCATGCTCTTTTTCTGCTAAGACCAAAACTGGGTGATTACCAAGATTCACAACTTGAGGGGAGTTCTAGGATGAGAACGCGTAAAACGAGCCTGATAACTGGGCTTTTAGCCACAACGATGCTGACAACAATGGGAGCGGGCTCGGCCTTTGCTCAACTCGACGAAATTATTGTGACCGCAGAAAAGCGTGAACAATCTTTGCAAGATGTCCCAATTTCCATCGCAGCCTTTACCGCTGATGATCTGGATGTCTACGGCATCGACGAACTTGAAGACATTGGGCAAAACGTGCCGAACTTCTATTTGAACAATTTCAACAATGATGCAAATACCGTTCGCTTGTTCATTCGTGGCATCGGCCAAAATGACGTGCAAGTAACCCAAGACCCATCAGTTGCTCTGTACATTGATGGTGTCTATGTCGGAACCTCCATCGGTTCCGGTATTGAAAGCCTGGACCTTGAGCGTGTGGAAATTTTGCGCGGCCCGCAAGGCACATTGTACGGCCGTAATGCGACTGGTGGTGCTGTTAATCTTATTTCTGCCAAACCTGTCATAGGAGAGCTTGGCGGAAAATTAGACATGACCGGTGGCAACTACAACATCATGAAGGTCAAAGGCAGCGTAAATCTTCCCGTTGGAGATCACACAGCTCTGAAACTTGGCGTCCTTCGCTCAGAGCGTGACGGTGTTGTTGAAAATCTCGGGCCTGGTCTCGATTGGGGTACTGAGGATCGTTGGGGCTTTAGAGCGGATCTTAGAATTCAACCAGCTGATAATTTCACCATTGACTATTCCTATGACCGTTCAGAACTGCGCGACAGCAGCCGGTTTGAACAGCCCGCAGGTGCTATCGTACCGAATTTGCTCGGTGGCCAATCATTCAGCTCTGATGGGCTGACGTTTGCACAAGTAGTGAGTCCTGTGCCGGTAATCGGAACGCCCGATGGTTTGGGCGGGACGTTTAATGGACTACCAGCTCTCGTTGGGGCATTCACCACACCGATTACTTCCGATAGACTTGATTCCGCTGTGGCCGCAAGACCAGTCACTGCTAACGATGTTGTAGTGGAAGGTCACAGCCTCAACTTATCGTGGGATGTTGCGGAAAATTTGACGATCAAGTCCATTTCGAGCTACCGCGAGGTTCAATCTGATAACAACCACGATGGCACGCCAACCTTGAACACCGGATTTGGTCTCGTCGTGATTCCTGGGGGTACATCAACGGTTGTGTTACCCGGCGCCATTGTCGGTGGTGGGACTGCTTCTGTTACCCAACAACGCAAAGTTTTCGACTACAAGCAGTACTCAACTGAATTACAGGCCATTGGTAATGCCGAAATGGGAGGCACTTCCATCGACTACGTCGCGGGGATCTATTATTACCACGACGAAGCCGAGGAAATGAACACCGGCGTCAACATTTTTCCGAGAGACACAAACAACGCCACTTCGGAAAATGAATCCCTAGCATTTTACGGTCAAGCGACGATTACGCCAGGCGCCTTTGAAGAACGCGCTCATCTCACACTTGGGGCTCGTTGGTCGCAAGACGATCGTGAAGCCACACGGATCAATGAAAATTCATTGAACTTCGTTCTGGCCGGTGGAGTAACCGCAGGCAACTGTGTGAACCCAGCTCTAGCAACGGCGCTTGCTACTGCTGGCGCTTGTGTTGCAGGCGTTCCAGCGGTGCCGGGTGGTACGGTATTCAACGCACCATACTCGAATGACTTCGATAACTTTAGCCCATCTGTGACACTGGCGTTCGATGTCACAGACGACGTCAATATCTATGCGAAATGGGTGAATGGGTATAAATCAGGCGGCACTTCAACACGCTCAGCCACCCTTCCACTTTTCGCATCTGGTTTCCAAGAAGAAGAAGTCACGTCTTATGAAATTGGTTTGAAAGGCGATTTCTTTGACAACACCCTTCGGGTCAATGCCGCCGCCTTCATGATGGAACAAGATGCCTTCCAGTTAAGCGTTCAAACTGGCGCTTCCGCAGGAGATCGTGATTTCATTGGTGTCGATGGCAACGAGATCACCGGTTTCGAGTTAGATGTCGATTGGGCTGTAACTGATAATCTTACGCTTTCTGGTAGTTACGGTTATCTGGATACAGAATATGGCCAATCAACATTGTCCTATATCGATTCTCTAAGCCGACCTGTAGTCGTCACCTTGGCACCTGGTCTGTCCTATGCTCCCGAGAATTCCTGGACAGCCGTCATGGACTACCATCGTGAGATCGCCAATGCCATGGATTTCAATTTGAACGTTCGCTATTCTTATCAGGATGGCAGCATCACATCTTCAAACGATGGCACAGCCACAACAAACCCTGCACCACTTCCTCCAACGATCGGTGGCGCGGACAATCGCCAACTTGATGATCGCAGCATTTTGGATGCAACGCTCACACTGCGACCATTGGCAAGCCCCGGTTGGGCAGAGAATGTAAAGGTTTCGTTCTGGGGTAAAAACCTCCTTGATGAGGAATATCAGCTCATCAATGCTGGCTCTTTTGCCTTTATTGGAATCAGCGATCAAGCGACATACGGCGATCCGCGTACCTATGGCGTCTCACTCGGAATAGAGTTTTGATCTCAAAGATATCTCAACAAAGAAGGCCCGGTGTTTCCACCGGGCCTTTTCTTTTGCTTGATGACTGAGTGCTACCTCAAAAACCAAAACCCTATGCAAATCACACCAACAACACCGAGCCAGCCTGGCAGCGCGTAGCGCGCTACGTTGGTGTCTTGATGCCCCCAAAGTCCCAAAGCTCCAAATGCGCCAGCAGCACCGCCACCCGGAATCCAAAACCCCGCAATACCCAAGAACCCCAGCAGGGCCATCATGCGAATGCCACCACCCGGTTGGATCTTTTCTACAGGAGATTTCAATCCCATGAGGCCTGCAAATCCCCACAGCCCAAACAAACCCAACCAAGGTACAATTTCTTCCACAATGATTACCCTCCATTAATCTGCTTAAGGAACGATTGAGTAAATTATGGAGAGAAGATTGGTTTGAGTCCACTCCCTTCTGTCACGAATTCTCTAGAGTCAAAAGATCTGCATTACCACCGGACGCCATTGTATTGATGGTAAGGACACGTTCTGTCGCAAAACGATGAAGATAGTGTGGGCCTCCCGCCTTTGGGCCGGTGCCCGACAATCCCTGCCCTCCAAAAGGCTGTACGCCAACGACCGCCCCCACCATATTTCGGTTCACATAAGTATTACCAACTCTAGATTTTTCATAAATGTCTGCTGCACGAGAGTCGATCCGACTATGGATGCCAAGAGTGAGGCCGAAGCCGCTTTCCTTAACCGCCTCAATATGCATATCCAAGTCAGAAGATCGATATCGAACGACGTGGAGAACCGGTCCAAAATGCTCTCTAGTAAGAACATTGAGATTGTCTATTTCAATCACATGAGGTGCGAGAAAACTGCCAGAATCACACGCCTGCTCAAGGCCCACTTTATGCACGCAACATCCAACCTGCTCGAGATCGCCAATATGGCGCTGAAGTGTTTCTCGCGCCGCTGGATCAATGACCGGACCGATATCCGTCGAAATCTGGCAGGGGTTCCCAACCGAAAGAGTTATCATCGCCCCCTTAATCATTGCTATCGCGTCATCAGCTATCTCTTCTTGCAGATAAAGCACACGTAAAGCAGAACACCTTTGTCCTGCGCTTAGAAAGGCTGACTGAACGACATCGTCCGTGACCTGCTCAAGCAACGCCGTTGAATCTACGAACATCACATTCTGACCGCCGGTTTCCGCAATCAGTGGAATAATGGCACCTGAGCGAGCAGCCAGTGTTCGATTGATAATGTGGGCTGTCTCTGTTGAGCCCGTGAAAGCAACGCCAGCCAAATTGGGATTGGACAACAACCAAGGGCCAACAATGGAACCCTCTCCTGGCGCCAAGTGTAAAACTTTTGGTGGCACACCTGCTTCCAGCATCAATTTTACTGCGTATGCTGCTACGAGCGGTGTTTGCTCCGCTGGCTTGGCAATAACAGTGTTGCCCGCCGCCAACGCAGCCACAACCTGACCGGAAAAAATGGCCAACGGAAAGTTCCACGGCGAGATGCAAACAAAGACACCGCGCCCATGCAGGCTCAGACTATTCAGCTCACCAGTTGGTCCGGGTAGGATTTCCGCATCACCAAAGTCAATGCGCGCACGTGCTGCGTAATATCGGCAAAAATCCACTGCCTCGCGAATTTCAGACACGGCATCGGGAATTGTTTTTCCAGCTTCTCTAACCAAAAGAGAAACAAGCACCAAGCTGTCACGTTTAAAGAGGCGCGCTATTTTGTCGAGTACATCAGCACGGGCAGATCCACCCAATGCGTTCCACTTGGTTTGACTGTCTTTCGCAACCTCAAACGCCTGCATAATTGCGCTTTCATCGGCCGGAACGTAGGTACCAACAACATCGTCATTACACGCGGGATTCACGATCCGCGTCGCTGAACCCGCAATTTGGTCGCCATCAATAATCGGCCCCCCTTCAAATCGTCGCTTTTGGGATGCGGAAATCGCATCTTCGATCTCATGTGTTACCTCGACATCACTTAGATCTACCCCAAGGGAATTGACCCGCTCAGAGGAAAAAAGGTCTGCTGGTAGCAATATTTTGGGGTGCCGTTTTGAGGCGTGATTCTGTAATGCATGTAGCGGATCACGTACGACTTCCAAAGCCGGAATCGACTCATCCAAAAATCCGTGAACAAAGGATGTGTTTGCACCATTTTCGAGAAGACGTCGCACCAGATAGGCTAGCAAATCCTTGTGGCTACCGACAGGTGCGTAGATGCGCACAGGAGGAAGGTTTTTACATTGCTCCCGCGCAACTTCATAGAGCAATGAACCCATACCGTGGAGGCGTTGAAATTCAAAGCCACCTTGTCCCTCAGCCATCTCCAAAATAGCAGCAAGCGTGTGAGCATTGTGTGTCGCAAATTGACCGTAAAACACATCGGGGCGCGACAACATAAATGTAGCGCACGCAAGGTAAGATACATCCGTCGTGCACTTACGGGTGAATACTGAAAAGTCTGGCAGGCCCAATTCTTGTGCATGTTTGATTTCTGTTTCCCAATAGGCTCCCTTGACCAAGCGCACCATAAAGCGGCGCCCTGTTTGCGCACCCAGCCCCGCCAACCAGTCCAGCAGTGGTAAAGCCCTCTTACTGTAAGCTTGAACAGCCAAACCGAGGCCTTGCCAGTTCTTCAGATCTGGATCACGCGCCAACTTTTCCAAAATATTCATCGACAAATCAAGCCGGTCGGCCTCTTCCGCATCGATGGTAAATCCTATCGAGCGCTGCGCTGCTTCAAGAGCGAGATCTTTCACGATTGGCAGTAATTCACTTATTACACGCTCCCTCTGAGCATCTTCATAACGCGGGTGAAGTGCAGACAGCTTCACCGAAACACCAGAGCGGTCATAAACGTCCACACCGTTCTTTTGTTCACCGATAGCTCGGATCGCAGACAAATAGGACGTTCGGTATTGAGTGGCCATATCAAAAGTGCGTGCGCCCTCGCCGAGCATATCGAAAGAAAACAATCCATCTTCGCCTTCCTCCCGGTATCCCCTTTTAAGCGCTTCATCAATCGTCCGCCCAAGAACGAATTCACCACCCATGATACGCATGGCCACTGTCATGGCCCGACGAACCACCGGCTCACTCAAACGAGATGTCGCCGATTTCAACCAAACCTTTGGATCTTTTTCATGTTGCTCATCGCCCCCTATGAGCTTTCCAGTAAGCAGCAATCCCCATGCAGAGGCATTCACAAAGAATGAATCAGAACGTCCCAAATGGTCCGACCAATTGCCTTTGACAATCTTCTCGGCGATGAGAGCGTCCGCCGTCGCGTCATCAGGAACGCGCAGCAACGCCTCCGCCAAACACATAAGGGCAATCCCTTCTAGAGTTGAAAGACCAAATTCATGCAGGAAAGCGTCCAAAGCGCGCATCCCCGCACTCTTCAGCCGCGCTCCTTGGACGAACTCGACGGCTCTTTTCTCAACTCTGTCACGCTGCACCGCATCGAGACGAATACGCGCTGGCAAATCTTCGGCGAGACTTGCTTCATCGGTGAATTTTGCGCGCTGAACAACCTTGCGCAGATCAGCAAGCTCGCCATCGGAAGGCGTCATGGGTGAAGGGTTTGAAGTCATAGAACAACTGGCTCCCATTGAATCAACGGATAAATTGCCAGAATACTCGTCGAATATGTCGCTTTACTCGGATAAAATTCGATATTTCATCTAGTAAATATCATGTTTTATAGCGTAATATTCTGAACATATGAAAACTCTCGATAAAATCGACTGCAAAATCTTAGCCGAATTACAAAACAACGGGCGCATCTCCAATGTCGACCTGGCAGCGCAAATCAACTTAAGTCCAACACCTTGTTTAGAGCGCGTCCGAAGATTGGAGCGTGATGGTTACATTCGAGATTATGTGGCCTTGCTTGACCCGACCAAACTGCAAGCGTCCCTGATATCTTTTGTCGAAATTTCTCTCGATCGCACGACGCCCGATGTATTCGAGCGGTTCAAGAACGCCGTGATCGAAATGTCAGAAGTTCAGGAGTGCCACATGGTTGCGGGTGGTTTCGACTATCTGCTCAAAGTTCGGACAGCCGATATGAAGGCCTATCGGGAATTCCTTGGTGAGAAATTATCCATGATTTCCGGCGTTAGCCAAACGCACACCTATGTCGTCATGGAGGATGTTAAATCAACTCACTCTCTTAGCATCACACCTAACTAGGTAAGGTCCTTAAGAAAATCTAGACTACTACGTGCCAGATCAATCCGATCTCGAAGCGTATTCATGAGCGTCGGACAAACCAAGCTCGCCATATGTCTTTCAATCTCTACCTTTTCCGATGCATCCACCTGATCGATGATCAACCCGTCAAGGAGCCCTTTATAGTGAGTAGCGACTGCCAGGCTCGAGACTGGTAAATCCAACTCGTGCATCATTTTCGCAGCGGGCCCTTTGACAGCCCGGCCTCCAATGATCGGAGAGATGGCAATGCGTGGCGCCCTAAGCGAGCCAATGCGTTCCCGAATAGATGGAAGTTCGAGGATAGGACCGATACTGACAAAAGGATTTGACGGGCAAAAAATGATTCCACCCAAATTTGGGTCATCCAGGGCATTTAAAAAAGCGCGGTTTGCGTGTGCTGCCGTTACCCCCTCAAAGTGAAAGCCCTCAACACACGGCGCGCATTGTTCTTTCACAAAATAATGTTGAAAAGATAATACACCTTCCGGCGTTTCTATCATTGTGCGAACTGGATCATCACTCATCGGGACAACATTGGCACTGACTCCCAATTGCTTACAGAAATGTGATGTCACTGCGCTGAGGCTCTGGCCTGAAGCAAGCATGTGGGCACGTTCCAAATGTAGCGCTAAATCTTTGTCGCCCAATTTAAACCAAGTCTCTGAGCCAAGGGCTTCCAGAACCTCCATGCAAGACCATGTTTCCTCTGCCCGCCCCCATCCGGTCTCAGGATTGTTGACACCTGCAAGTGTGTAAAGAACAGTATCGAGATCCGGGCAGATCTTAAGCCCTAAATGCTCAAAATCATCACCGGTGTTGACGACTATCGTCAATTGCTCCGGTGGCAAAACATGTGAAAGCCCCAGCGCAAGTTTAGCACCGCCAACACCACCACAAAGGGCAACAATATTTTTTCTAAATATTTTGGAGGCAGTCATCGAAACAGGTCTTCATCTTGAGAACGCAACAAGGATTGAGCTGTCCCAGTTTCTTCCAGAAAACGATACCCACGCATAACCACAACCGGACACCCTTCAGCGGCTTGCCCCATCAGCAACGAGGCTGCCGCTGCTATTTCATCCCCGACGGCCAGCTCTGTCATCTCTAAAGGGCGTCCTTCTCGGTCCAGTTGAGTACGCATATCTATCAGCGATGCCAATCCAGCACACCCAATGCACACGCCGACAACACCCTTACGCCAAGGTCGCCCAAAGCTATCGCTAATGACCACAGCGACATCAACTCCCATCACCTGTGAAATTTTTGCGCGAAGGTCACGTGCGCTTTTATCCGGATCTTCAGGTAAAAGCAGAACTTGATTTGTCGCATTGGGAACATTCGATTGATCAATTCCGGCATTCGCCACAACAAATCCAAGTCGGTGCCGAACAATCAGAATGTTTGGTACTTGCCTGACAATTTCTTGCGATTCTTGCAGGATCAGTTCGACCAATCGCGGATCCTTTCGAACCACACAAGAAACGTCGAGCGCCTGGGGATTTGGTTTCACGTCATCCAGCGCAATGAACCTATTTTCTGATTTAGAAACAATCTTCTGTGCCAGGATGATGATATCACCCGCATGCAAACCTCGTTCATCAGCGCTGACAGCACCACAAACGATGTCAAAGAGTGATGCTCCTGCCTCCACTTCTGGAATGCTATCTAGCGCCCACAAAGAAAGGGCATCGGTCGAGGAAGAATCCGTCATGGCCATTTAGACGCCTGGTTTGCCGGTCACAACAATACCCGATCCCGGTATTTTGTATATGCGATTGAGCGTGATCAATATGGAGGTTAGCCCTTCCACAGCGGCCGAATTAGCAAGTGGCCCGGCACTCCATGCTTTAAGACCGGCATCTGCCGCAAGGTCGATAACAACCTCACGCGCTTCCTTGTCATCACCAGTGACCAAGACGTCACAATCAATTTCATGATCGGAATCCAAATGAGCGGCAGCAATGTTTTGAAAAGCCGAAACGACACGCACATCCGAACCCAGAACTTCTTGTGCAATCAGTCCTGCGCTTCCCTCAGGCGGCAATTGTACCCGCCCCACTTTTGGAGGCTGCAAACAGACCGTGGTGTCAATCACGATCTTTCCCTGCACAACAGGTTTGAGCACTTCCAAGGTAGAATGCTGATGAGAGAAGGGAACACTCACCGCGATAATATCAGCCCGTTCGGCTGCTCCGGCATTTTCAGCACCTTCAACCTGTGCTTCGGGTAGCCTCATACGCAGTGTATCTCGAGCGGCCAATGCTTTTTCTTCCGTCCGCGATCCGATAACGATGGGGTAACCAGCCTTGGCCCACCGATAGGCAAGACCGCCACCAAGATCCCCAGTCCCACCGATGACTGCAATAACTGATTTGCTCATCTCACTCTCCCTTGCGACGCCTCGGCCTTTTGTTTCACTTAACTGGATGCGCCGTCAACGGGAATAATAGCACCACTCAAAAAGCGTGTTTCATTTGAAGCAAGGTAAGCGATCAACGCCGCAATCTCCTCAGGCGTCGAGGCACCAAAGGGCGTGAAAGGCACTAAGCCCATTACCTCTTGTGAAGCATCCTCAGGAAACGGCACACCCAGCATTTGGGTATTAATCGCACCTGGAGCTATAGCATTAATCCGCACACCACGGTCTGAGAACTCTTTTGCCATAGATTTGGTCAAGGCAATCATGCCACCTTTTGATGCTGAATAGGCCGGCGCATAAGGAACGCTGAGTGCCCCTGCCATCGAAGCGACATTGACAATACTTCCCTTTGTTTCAACAAGTGATGGCAAAACTGCTTGCGACATAAAAAATGCGCCAGTCAAATTAACCGCAATGATTTTTTGCCATGTCTCGAAGGAATAATCTTCGCTGCGACCGTAGTTGACAATTCCCGCAACATTGCAAAGCACTGAGGGAGCGCCCACTGCATCAGTTAGGGTAGCAACAGTTTGACCTACCGCACCCGCGTCTGAAACATCACATTGAAAGGTCTGAGCAAAACCCTTATCCGCCTCAATAAGCGCATTTGTTTCCTCGAGACCATCTCGGTTGACATCTATAAGAGCAACTTTCGCGCCTTCACTTGCCAATCGTTGCGCGGTCGCGCGGCCGACGCCACCACCAGCCCCTGTGACAATTGCAACCCGGTCTGTAAATCTGTCCATATCCTGTCAGGCTATCTCTACAGGGTTTACTTCACTGGTTTCGGTCCATTCAACGATGAGGGCTCTTTTTTTGAACCGCCATTCTTCGTTCACCCGAACACAAGTATCCTGATATCTGATACCCCAATCCAATTTAACCTGTGTCCCGCTTTGATTCATAAGATGGCTCGCAACGCAATAGGTTTCGCCTTTTGCGTTGTCCCCATCGATATCAAAAAGACTGTTGTGCACAAAATGCTGAGTCGCTTGAAAATTGCCAAGCTGCTCCATGATCATCCGCATGCCCTCAGCACCGGTGCTCAAAAACCCCGGTCCTTCGATCACACCATCTTCGGTAAAGATAACCAGAGCAGCATCGAGATTTCTACGGTCAATTGCTTCAGCATACCGATAAGCTAATTGCTGCAAGGCATGTTCATCAAGCACTCGCTGCAAGGCTTTGTCCATCATAGCCGTCCCCTCATCAATACCAATTCAAAGTGCTGCAACAGCATAAGTCTCCGGCAACCTCTGAATGCTCTCATCAACAATCGGCCGATACAATGTGGTCCTCTGCTGAGGTGTGCGATCAATCGCCAATATAAGATCTTTCATATCCTCAGGCCCGAACTCTTGCCCATGTTTTGCCCCGGCGGCTCGGGTGATGCTCTCATCCATAAGCGTTCCACCCAGATCATTCGCTCCAGCATTTAAACAGATTTGCGCGCCCTGACGACCCATCTTCACCCACGAGGTTTGGATGTTGGAAATATGAGGCGCCAAAATAAGGCGTGCGACCGCGTGAATTAAAAGTGACTCCCGAAAGGTTGGCCCCCTACGCGATCCACCCTTCAAATAAATCGGCGCTTCATCAGCAACAAAAGGCAGTGGTACAAATTCAGTAAAACCTCCCGCTTGCCTCTGGGCATCCCGCAATCGGACGAGGTGGCGTGCCCAATGGACATAGCGATCGACGTGCCCAAACATAATGGTGGACGTGGTTTTGATATCTAAGCTATGGGCGGTCTCGATTACCTCGAACCATTGATCTGTATTAAGTTTGTCAGGACATAAGACTTCACGTACCTCATCGTCGAGAATCTCTGCCGCCGTGCCTGGTAAAGTATCAAGCCCCGCCGCTTTTAGCTCAGAGAGAAACCTAGGTAGTGAAAGACCCAGACTGGTCGCCCCATGCCAAACTTCCAACGGAGAGAACGCATGAATGTGCATATCTGGTTGCACTTCCTTAATAACGTGACAAATATTGAGATACGTTTCTCCAGTGAAATCGGGATGGATCCCTCCCTGAAGGCACACTTCACGAGCACCCTTATCCCACGCCTCAACTGTTCGATCTTTGATCTCCTCAAGCGGGAGGTTATATGGCGTTCCCCGCAAGTGTTCGAGTTTCTTGCCTTTTGAAAATGCGCAGAAACGACATTTATAGGTACAGATATTGGTGTAGTTGATATTTCGATTAACAATGTATGTAACAGCATCGCCACACATATCTTGGCGCATCTGATCAGCGGCAACACAGACGGCACGTAGATCATCGCTGCGCGCTTCAAACAACGTCGCAATATCAGACGTACCAAGATGATCCGCGCCGCTATTTGTAATCTCACGCAATACATCACGAACACGCGGAGCAATGTGGCCGGGTTCAACCATGCGGTTCAAATGCGAAACGATAGCCTCTGGGGGTTTTTGGCTTTGCCCGGTTAGCCAATCATCTTCTCGCGCTAAGCCCGCCCCATCCATATGCCGTAAAACATAGCGACGGACTTTTGAATCAGTCCAACGTTCTAGATCATGGGCAAAGGATGGATAGATAGTCATCCGCTCTTGAAGATGCTTGCCCGTTCGGCGCGTTTCTTCTTCAAGGCGATGGAGATGCGGCCATGGATTTTCAGGATTTACATAGTCCGGTGTCACCGGTGATACACCACCCCAATCATTGAGGCCCGCTGAAATTAGTTCGCGCATACCTGCCATGTTGAGATTTGGCGGCGCCTGAATGCTCATGGTTTTGCCAAAGATGAGACGCGCGATAGCAATAGTCCAAAGCAACTCACTCAATTCAGACGCAGGATGAGCACGCATTTTTGTGTCATCTTTGGGGACAAAGTTTTGAATGATGACTTCTTGTATATGCCCGTAGCGCTCATGAAGATCGTGTATTGCCAAAAGTGACTCCACCCGTTCCGCACGCGTTTCCCCAATCCCAATAAGTATACCCGTCGTAAACGGAATATCTGCCTGACCGGCCAATGCTATTGTTTCAAGGCGTGCTGCTGGGTGTTTGTCAGGCGATCCATAATGCGGTCCACCCTTCTTGCATAACCGCTCCGATGTGCTCTCGAGCATCATGCCCATAGACGCGGATACCGGACGCAACATGGCAAATTCTTCAGCGCTCATGCATCCCGCATTGATATGCGGCAGCAAACCGGTTTCGCTGAGTACAATCTCCGCGACATGAGCAACATAATAGAGCGTACTACCGAACCCCATGTCATCAAGTGCTTTTCGTGCTGCCTTGTATCGAAGTTCTGGTCGCTCACCCAGTGTAAATAGCGCCTCCTTGCACCCCTGTGCTGCACCTTGCTTTGCCACCGACAGAACTTCATCGACGGACATAAATAGTGAACTCGCTTCGCGTGGGCTGATTGCAAAAGTACAGTAGTGACAAACATCGCGGCACAATTGCGTCAACGGAATAAATACTTTGCGCGAATATGTGACCAAAGGACCGAAATGGTCATCCCGCATTCGAGCAGCTGCGGTCATCAATGCCGCAAGATCATCCCAGTTCGCCAATACAGCAATTTGGTCAGGGGTCAATTTTTCTTGGCTCGCAATGTCAATAAGGGTGTTCACTGTCCTGTATTGCCTCTGATCTGATACTTTAGCACTTGTTGAACCAATCGAGCCCAATACCTTGCGTGTTTCAACACCGCAAATATAACCCTGTTGATCTATGAGCCTACGGAGGTTCTGTAGATCATTTATTCTATCTATATCCTGCAGCTCCGGATGATCAGCTAACTGATATAAAACGCACCCCGATGCGCGGGCGGCACTGACATGTCTATTATAGGACCCTGGGCCATAGGAAAATGGTACTGATGTGGGCAAACTCGAAAATAGTAGATTTGTGCCAGTACCATCCTGAGATGCTGCCAACCCCAACACAACACAATCAGAGGCTTTTTCCAGACCCGCACATTCGCGAACAAATCTATCGATAACTTTTCCTGTGATTAGAGGAAGGTCACCTGGAACAATCAAACATGCTGAGGCTCCATCTTCATAGGCAAATTGGACAACCGCACCAATTGCTGCATTAAGATCTCGATCCAGTTGGGTGGAAAAACACTCCACCCCCATCTTCACGGCCAGCTCAGCGACTTCAGGATCACGGCTTACGACTAAGATCCGCCCAATATCGACCGCAGCTTTCAATGCTGTCAAAACATCCGCCGCCATCGCTTTCGCGAGATCGGCCCGAGCCTTCGAAGTCAATTCCGACTTCAACCGTTGCTTCGCTTCGGAAAAAGGTTTTAGCGGCACGATTGCTACAATTGATCTACTCTGATCCATACTGTGTCCAAAAAAATTCGAAATTATTCAGTTCCTTTAAGATCCCATATTCTACCCGACGACCTGAAAGTCAAAGTTCTTCATGGCTCTGACGCCTTCAAAAATACGACGCCGTGTCCAAATACCAAACTCGAGCCCACCCAATTAGGATTGACTTTTACCAGATAATGGAATTAATGCGTACTACAAATACGCACTTTAAACAATAGAAGTGTTGAATTAGGCAAGGGCGACTAAATACCAATGAAAATGAACGAGCTGGAACAAGCGACCGGCGTCGGGCGGGAGACAATACGGTTTTACATCCGTGCAGGACTACTCCCGGAACCCGAACGCCCAAAGCGCAATGTGGCGTCGTATTCACGCGAGCATGTACGGCGTATAAAGACTATCAAATCTCTTCAAAAAGATCGTCGTCTTCCGCTCGACAGAATTAAAACCGTCTTAGATGCGGAACAAAACCTGACCGAGGAAGACCCCCCCTTTGCCGGTCTCGCAAACATGCTGGCGTCAAACTTGTCTCTTGATCTCCCTTTAGGTCATCAAAAAATTAGCGCTGTGACCGAAAAGTATGACCTCACATTCGATGAGATCAAAACCTTGAGTGAAATCGAATTAATCGCAACACATGAATTTGATAAAGATACAATACTAGATGTTCGCGATGTAGCAATTGTGGCTATCTGGGGACAACTCAAGAAAGCTGGTTTTTCTCCTGACAAGGGGTATGGACCGGTCGACCTCAAACGCTACGCGGAGCACGCCGACGCCATTGCAAAGAAAGATGTAGATTTTTTCTTTGATCGATTTTCAGGTCTCATTGACACAGAGACGGCAGCGCAGGTGAGCACACAAGGGATTGAACTCACGCATCAGCTGTTTGGAATATTGCGCAGCCGAGCGGTTTTACGTGAAATAGCTGAACGCACTAGCGGCTTATTCACCGAAGAGATCGAATAATTTTTCCAATCCTCAACCTTGCCAATCAGCCGGGCGTTTTTTAGCAAACGCTTTTACACCCTCCTTATAATCAGGCTCCTGAACCATCTCATTTAGGAGGCCTTCTGCTTCTTGAACCGCACTAGCCGCATCTCGATGGAGGTCAGTATAAATTTGCCTCTTAGTTGCATACAAAGACCCCGGCGCGACACGTTCAACCAACATAGCCGCATAGTCATTGACTACAGGCATAAGTTTATCAGTCGGCAGTACATCATTTAGGAGGCCCATTCCCTTTGCTTCCTCTGCCAAGAAAACGCGGCTGGATAACAAGATATCATTCGCGTGGGTTAATCCCACTATGCGTGGCAACAACCAAGACAAACCAAACTCGGCGGGAAAATTGAACCGCCCATGGGCTGCCGTAAACTTGGCGCCCTCAACGGCAAATCGCAAATCAGCATAACAGGCAAGAACTAAGCCTATACCTGCGGCTGCACCATTGATCGCAGCGATAATCGGAGTGCGGATTCCAAAATGATAAGCAAAAGTCGCATCAAACTCTGGCCTTACGCCATAGCCAGGTTCGGCCAGTGGATCGGGCGTTCCAGGATCGTAGCGCCTTTTTTCGGAATGTCCTTCAAGGGCTGCCATATCGGCACCAGCACAAAACGCCTTCCCTTCTCCTGTCAAAACAATTACGCGAACTGATCGGTCGTCCTCGAATTGCTTCAACACATGGCGATATTCCGTATGCATACGGCCAGTCCAGGCATTCATCCGGTGTGGTCTCGACAATGTAATGGTTGCTATGTGATCAGCAACCTCATATTTAATCGTTTTTAGTTCCAAGATCCAACCTCAGCTATAAATCCCCTAGGAACCACCCACAGAAAACATCGTATTATACTCACGCAAACGATAGAGCAAAAAAATTGCTGCGAGAACCGGCACGCCCGTCATGAATAAATGATTTCCTGAACCGTAAGGATCAATCAAATTTTGCCAGGTTGACACCGTCGATCCCAGATGAATGAGAAACGCCAGCCCAAAAGCAATTCGTCTTTGAAACCCCGCCAGGATGGCAACAGCCAGGAGCACCTCAACTGCCCCCAATACCGGTGCAAAACTCACTGGCAATGGGATCTTATAGAAATGGGCGAAGATTTTTGTTGTTACATCAGCAGCGAAAAATTTTTCTAAGCCCCATTGAAGAAAAAACAAACCTACAGTTAAGCGAAGTAAGAAAAGAGGTAATGCTGATTGAATCGCAAACCGCATTTCGTCTGTTGATCGTGTATCGCTCATAATATCCTCCCGATGATCTTCTCGATCCTAGTCGAATTCATCACATCCATACCAATGAAATCCGCGTGAGATCAGCTGTCAAAACTTCGCCCTGCAGCAAACCTTGTCATACGACCTGCAATTTCAAAAAATTGTTCGACGGTCTGATTGATAATTGATTCAACAGGTTCTACGCTGTTGATAAGACCCGCCGACTGGCCAGCCAAACCAACGCTTGCCTCCATATCACCACCAAAATAAAGATCTTGGATTTTTGCAAAGGTGTCTGGAGGCATCAGACCATCTTCATAAATGTTTCTTGTTCGCTCCGTTTTAAGCGCCCGAATACAGGGTGTTGATTTTTTGTTGAGCACGTGCGTGCCTGTTGTCTGCGCGTCAACAATTGCTTGCTTATAATTTGCATGGACCGGGCTTTCTTCAGCGCTAACAAATCGCGTACCCATCTGAATGGCTTCCGCACCCAGTGCAAACGCGGCTGCCATCCCCCGGCCATCGCAGATCCCGCCAGCGGCAACGAGTGGTACTTCAACACGCTCTCGAATAGCCTGTAGAAGCACTAGTGTGGAAACTTCTTCAGGGTTTTTAAATCCTCCGCCTTCTGCACCTTCAACGACAAGGCCGTCGACACCTGCATCTTCGCATTTTATGGCGGCCTCCAATGTCGGCACTGCATGATAAACAACGATTCCGGCATCCTTCAGCGGGCCAATAAATTTTTTCGGACTTCCCGCCGAAGTCGTCACAAACTTAACTCCTGATTCGCAGATATATTTCAGCATTGTGTCATCGCGGAGGAACAAGATTGGCAAGTTCACACCAAATGGACTGTCCGTCAGCGTAAACATTTTCTCAATCTCAGCTTTACAAGCCTCGGTCTCACCAGATGATGTTTCGATAATTCCCAATGCACCTGCATTACAAACGGACGACGCTAATTGCGATCGTGCAATCCATCCCATCGGCGCTTGGATAATTGGATATTTTACACCAGTGTGGCTAAGAAAGCGGTTCATAATGTTCCCCCTGCAGGCAGTTTTTCTGTCTGTCTAGTTTTTGACGTTTGTGTTTAATAGCAACAACACAATAGCAAATTGGCCCCGCTGTATCTACGGTAGTCTTTATTTCCCAACTCGTTGCCCTAGAATACCGTAACCAACTATGCCAATGAGCTTTATCCTACCGTTTTCTAGAAAGCCCTTATTATCCCATGTCATTTCGCCGAACTTTTGAGCAAAGAATTCGCGAGTTGACGCACCGGCAACCTTTCGAATTTCCCAATGAGGAAATTCCAAGTCACTTCCGAGATGCCGCTGTTCTCATGCCTTTTTGGCCTGAAGGTAAAACGGTGATGGTTGCAATGATAAAAAGACCTGAGACAATGCGAGCCCATCCTGGGCAAGTTGCGTTCCCGGGGGGTCGGGTAGACTCAACAGACGCGTCTTTTAAAGCGGCTGCCTTGCGAGAATTGGAAGAAGAAATAGGGATACCCCACGCAAGTGTGGAAGTGATCGGTCGTCTGGATGATGCATGGAGTGGCGCGCGGCATTTTGTTATTCCCTATGTTGGATGGTTAAAAGAGCGTCCTTCCTTTTTATTGAACAAACAAGAAGTCGATGAACTATTGATTGCCGATGTTCAATCTCTCTACCCACCCTCAGCATTACAATCAACACAGAACGTTCACAATGGCGTTGAGTATACAGACCATTTCTACGCTTTCGAAACAGGAACAATACGCGGGTTATCGGCCGATTTTTTTATCGAACTATTCGCTTGGATGCGTGGAGACAGCGAAATCCAACGTGGTGAGAAACGCCTTGATGAACTTCATTCGTGGATTGATAAGGGGTTCATTTAGTTGGTCATACTAAGCCAACATGTTACTAATTTTTCTGGGAGATCAAATTGGAGCCGCGATTTTCATGACCAAATATGAAGATGTATACTATTCGTCCGCCGATGGACTTAAGCTCTACGCACGAGATTATGGCGTACCAATAGAAAATCTTGGAACCATCCTCTGCTTACCTGGATTGACTCGAAATAGCAGAGATTTCGAACATATTGCTGAATTTCTATCCTCTCGATACAGAGTTATTTGCGCCGAACAACGGGGAAGAGGCCGCTCAGACTACGATACCCAATGGGAACATTATGAACCGATGACATATGTCAGCGATATGTGGCTATTACTGAACGAATTGAACGTCGATCAAACAATCCTACTGGGAACCTCACTCGGTGGATTAATGAGCATGATTATGGCAGCAACACAGCCAGACAAGATTGCCGCAATTGCACTCAATGATATCGGACCTGAAGTCGACCCTACAGGAGTAGCCCGTATCGCTTCATATGTTGGACAGGGGGGTGATCCCGAAACCTGGGCCGATGCACTCACCCACACCAAGGCCATCGGCAGCGATGCGTTTCCTGATTACACAAACGATGATTGGGCTCTTCTTGCGCGGAAAATTTTTCGCGAAACTGAAACGGGCCAGCTTGTTTACGACTATGACCCCAATATCGCCAAAGGGTTCAGCGGATCAGACAGCCCACCCCCGGATCTTTGGCCGGTCTTTGATATGTTGAAATCAAAACCGCTCCTTTGTCTGCGTGGCGAGTTATCGGACATACTGAGTGCCAAAACATTGCTGGATATGCAATCTCGCCATCCATCCATGTCTTCTGCCATCATACCCAACCGTGGTCATGCGCCAATGTTGGATGAACCCGCGGCGATCGCTGCGATAGAAGGTTTTTTGGAGACATTGTAATTCCCTACAGGTAGTACGGGCTTGAAAGTCTTTGATAACCTTTAATGTATAAACACTGGCGTTTACTTAAATTTCTTTTTTCGGGTAAACGCGTGAATGCCTAGCTTCCAAGCAAAAATTGCTAACAAATTCGCTCGCACTTTTATTCGACCTCATTTCGCGACAGCTCCAGACATCAATGCGCTGCGCAATTGGGTTATACGCCTCGATAAAATATTTGCGCAAATCCCCCGCCATACAGATGTGACTGAACTGGAGATGGGCATTGTGCCTTCAAAAAAAATATGTGGAAATCAGTCAACAGATGAAAATGTAATACTCTACTTCCATGGCGGTGCATTTTGTTTCGAAATGCCAAATCTGCACACGACACTTGTTGCTCGACTGTCGCAGATAACTGGGGCTATAGGTTATCTTCCCAATTATCGACTGGCCCCGGAACACCCCTTCCCGGCAGCCCCGAAAGATTGTTTTGCCGCATATCAATGGCTTTTGGAACACGGTTACAAAAGCCATCAGATTTCTTTGATCGGAGATTCTGCAGGCGGAGGGCTAGTCCT
>JAJFIN010000067.1 GCA_021774955.1 Alphaproteobacteria bacterium
TGACTGACTTGCAGCGATCACCCGGAGCACTGCATCCAATTATTTGTGCACATCCCGAGACTAGGCGCGAGATGATCTATCCCGGTCGGCGTCGAAACGCTTATGTGGATGGGATGAATGTCGCTGAGAGCGAAGAGCTACTTGATGAACTGTGGGCGCATTGCGTTTTGGATCGTTTTACATTCAGGCATCGGTGGAATGTTGGAGATGTTGTCATTTGGGATAACCGAGCGACGCTCCACAAACGTGACACATGGCCCAACGAGATGCGGCGCGTGATGTATCGTTCTCAGATCAAAGGAGATGTCCCGTTCGTTCCTACCGAGATTGAGGCGAAAACCTCAGACCACCGACCTCTTCACAAATCACTTGGATGAAAAATTCAGACGCACTTCATGCCAGTTCTCTCTATGCAAAATATGTCGTCGGATTACTTTTTCTAGTAAATCTTTTCAACATTGCCGATCGGTTAGTTCTTGGAATTGTACTGGAACCCCTGAAGCACGATCTGGGTCTTTCTGATACGCAGCTCGGATTTCTTACAGGTCTCGCTTTTGCGTCGGTATATGCCACACTTGCTTTACCTCTCGCACGGGTCGCTGACAAATGGAATCGACGAAGCCTAATAGCAATTTCAATGGCGGTTTGGAGTCTGGCAAGTGCGTTGTGTGGATTCGCTCGAAACTATGTCGAGCTTCTGACAGCACGAATGGGCGTAGCAGCAGGTGAAGCTGGATTTTCACCCTCGGCACATTCCATTATTGCAGATTACGTTCGTCCGGAGCGTCGTGCCGCCGCACTCGCATTTTTCGCCTTTGGTGGTTCCGTTGGCATACTCGCCGGTAACGCAATTGGCGGATTTACTGCAGAGACATATGGTTGGCGATTTGCTTTCGTTGCTATCGCTACACCTGGCTTGTTCTTGGCAGCAATCGTCAGGCTGACAGTCAAAGAACCAATTCGTGGTGGAAACGAAAATCGACCGAGTGCGAGCGAGGATGACCAATCAAACCTTCGCGGTTTGCTTGCTAAAAAATCGTATCGTTTTCTAATTTTGGGGGCCGCGGCACATCTATTTGTTTCCTACGGAATTGTTGGCTGGATACCTTCTTTTTTTCTGCGGATGCATGACATCGGTCTAGCGGAATTGGGTTTGTGGTTGGGCCTGATAACTGCAATCTCTGGTGGTATTGGAGTTCTCGGTGGTGGACTCCTCTCTGACCGTCTTGCTCTTGTTGATCGTCGCTGGCTAGTCTGGATACCTGCAATTAGTGTTGTAGCAGCAGTTCCATTTGCGCTTGGCATGTATTTATCCGCCCATGTTTACATAGCGCTTGCCTGGGCGGCCGTCATGACCATTTTCTCACAAGTCTATCAGGGGCCAACGTATGCGCTTGTCCAAACGTTGGCGCCAGTCAGAATGCGATCATCTGCAGCAGCAGTAATGATTTTTGTACAGAATATGGTTGGATTAGGTCTTGGGCCAGCAGCTGTTGGCGTCCTAAGCGATTTCCTCACTCCAAGTTATGGGGTTCGCTCGTTACAAATTGCGTTGATTGCGATGTTTTTTGTCAACGTATTGTCTAGTCTGTTTTTCTTCCTGGCAGGTCGTCATTTGCTCAGTGATTTAACAACGTATGAAGACAATGATCCGTTGGATCACCACGCATCTACTTAGCGATTATCGTGCACATAAATATGATTGATGACCGGCGAACTCACAACGGTCAGCGGTGATTTACTTGCCAGTACCATTTAGTGAAACACGTTTTTGCATGATCTTCGCACACTTTTTACGCGTTTCTTGGTGGGTCATTCACCCTTTCCGACATTAAGCCAACGACACTGTGACGTTATGGACACAAATTACTATTGATGTGGCGGCTTATCTATAAAAAATCAGAAATGCTAATTGTCAACAATTGACATTATGAGATTATCGATATTATCCTGACCCTAGAATGGGCCCGGTCTCAGAGTTTTGAGTTCGGTTAGTGTCGTGGTGCCGTTAGGTGCTGAGGTTAAGACAAAAAATTCTCCGCACGGTTGCGGTTTAACGAGGGGGAAGATTCAATGAGAGTGTCGAAAAGAAATCTTTTGACAACGACAGCTTTGCTGGCCGCAACGATTGCTTCGGCTGACCTTGGTGTTGTTATGGCCCAAAGTAACGCTATAGACGAGGTGCTAGTTACGGCCCGGAAACGTGAAGAAACCTTATTGGAGGTCCCGTCGTCGGGCACAGTTCTCACGCGTGAAGCTCTAGACATGATGCTGAAAGACAATGGCATTGAGGACTTCGTTCGGTTAATCCCTGGTGCACTGAATGTTACCGCAGGACCAGCGTTCAACAACGATATTGGTATCCGTGGCCAAGGGGCTGGGCGTACAGATTTCACTGAGTCAGCAACTGGGCTGTACCGCAACGGAATACATGTTGCGGGTGGTCAGTTCGGTGGCCGCACTTACACCCGAATGGATTTTTTCGATCTGGAGCGTTTTGAAGCGTTTCGTGGCCCGCAAGGTGCTTTGTTTGGCCGCAATGCTGTTGGCGGTGCAGTCAATATTATTAGTAGAAAACCAGGAGACGAATTTGGTGGGTTTTTCACCACAAATTACGAAATAGAGCGCTCCCAAATTCGCCTACAAGGCGCTCTAGATCTTCCTATTGTTGAAGGAAAACTGAAGGCGCGTGCTGCCGGTTTTTGGATTGATTCCGATGGCGGATTAATTTTCGACAGTGCATCCGGCAGGGACGTTGATACCACCGAGGAGTTTGGTGCAAGATTGACGATTGAGGCCACGCCAACAGACAATTCAAGATTTTCTATCATGTTTGAAAATCATGAATCTGAAGACCCCAGCTTTGATGCGCTTGTATTCCGCCAAGGTTTCGACAGCCAGAAATACATTCGTGACGGCGTCAACGCCCCCTCAATGGTAAAGATTTTTTCGAAAAACCTTTTTGTCGACGGGACCATTGACACAGACATCGGCACAATTCAGATGGCGGGTGTCTATAAATGGCGGGACGGAAAACGCTTTGATGATCTTGATCACTTTTTGGGTATCGGAAGTGGCTTCCTCGCCAATTCAACCGCTGATGTCATGGGAGAGTTTGACAAAGGCGGCTTCGAGATCCGGCTTGAATCCAATGACCGCACACCGGAGCACATACAATGGCTCATTGGCGCTGATTATCAAACCAGCGAACAAACCGATTTTCGCATAAACGTTCTGGGGCCAGCGATCATCCCTAGAACTACTACGGATGATTTCACTACAGAAACCACATCTTATTCCGGATTTGGATTGCTGGGTTTTGATCTCACAGATCAACTTAATTTAACGGGTGAAATTCGCGTAACCCACAATAAGTTTGAAGGGGATTTTTTCCGGGGCGGAAACATGGCACCATTCCTACCTGCACCGGTGATGTTGTCGGCACCGAACCAAGAAATCACAGAAACAAAAGCCAACCCTGTGGTAACGTTAACTTACCGGCCCGCAGACAACAGAACACTTTACGCCCGAATTGCAACGGCCTTTCGTCCATCTGGCTTTACACCACAGGTAGCAAATCCGGCCGACCCAATTACATTTGAAGCTGAAGATGTGATCTCTTATGAGCTTGGCTACAAGGCCAATATGTTTGATGGCAAGTTCGGTTTTGATGCGGATGTATTTTACACTACTCAGAGCGATGTGCAGGTCGTGTTGACAAGCCTTTCTGTCTCAGGTGGGAATATTGTTGTCATCCAAAACCAAGGTGATGGCTTTAGCTATGGTGCAGAATTGCAGATCTACACAAATTTTGAGGTGGGCCCTGGTAATCTAAATAGCACCCTAGGTCTTTCGCACATAGATGGGGAGTTCGATGGCGGCGCTTTTGATGGCAATCGGCTTCCACGCACTAGAGATTACACCCTCAATTTGAGCGCTCTCTATACGGTTCCAATTCCCAACACGGATCATAGTTTCTTCGTCCACGCCAATTTGGCGTCTGAGGCGGGTGGCTATGAAAATCCCGCGAACACACAAGAGCTCAAACATTTCGACTTAATTGATGGGCGCTTTGGGATTCGCAATGAAAGGTGGACCGCATCATTTTTTGTACAAAATGCAACAAATGAAATCTTTATCAAAGAAGATCTCTCAGGTGCTTTGTTTCTTAACCGACCTAGAACCTGGGGCGGCGAAGTTACCCTGCGGTTCTAGCTACAATCGGTTTGGCATTGCCGGTTAGAGCAGCGGGCGA
>JAJFIN010000068.1 GCA_021774955.1 Alphaproteobacteria bacterium
GCTCACCAATTAGATTTGCTTCCGCCTCCAAGGCATAGGTAAGAATGCCTGAGATCTCAGTGAACTCTTGTTTTTCTTTGATGCTCGACACCAATCGACGTGCTTCATCGTAGTTTTTCCTTTGCAGAGAAACCCGAATGCGCTCCCAGTCAACAGCATGGGAAAGACGTGGCCAACCTTTTTCAACTGCAGTAGCCTCAGCTTCATCGAGAACCGATAGGGCCTCTTCGTAGTTGCCATCCATCACAGCCAGCCGCGATGCTGTCAGATATACATCTGTCACCATATCCGGCAGCATGATCTCAATCGGCCCATCAAGGCATCGCTCTAAGTACGCTCGAGCTTCCTCCGGCTGGTTTCGCTGGTAAAGCGCGCCGGGCATATATCCAATAGCTATTTTGTCCACGAACCCCGCATTTGTGGCCGGTTGAATGACGATATCTGCTTGTTTCCAACAATCGATCGCGGCCGTTAGGTCGCCTTCCACCGCATGAACGAGACCGAGCAACGTGTGTGATACGGCCATGCCAAACACGTTTTCCGCGCGGTCGTTCTCACGCTTTCCTTCAAGCGCAGCTCGCTTGGCTTTTGAAAGATTGCTTCGCGCAATCAATCCAATTGTTGCACACAAATGTAGCGTACCAACCGTATAAGGATCACGAGCAATGCAATCTCGAAGTCCCCGCTCAGCAACATCAACCAAACCTTCCGGCTGATCCCCATAGATTTTGATCAAGGCGTCTGCTGCAAACAAGTCGTCGCGAACAATAGGGTCAAGGTCTGAAAACTGTTTACGTACGGAATTCGTGTGCATGCGTGCTGCTTCAAGCGCAAAGCTCGTGGCAAATGAGCAAGCAGCCTCCATACGTAAAAGCGGGTGTTTGTCGTAGGCTTCATCAGGAATTTGGTCGGACCAATCGGCAACTGGCGTCGGTCGACCATGGCGCCTGCGTTCCATGCTGGCACGCTCGAGCAGCTCTGCTGCGACCATGGTTTCACCGGCAGCAAAGGCATGCCTAATGGCATCGCTCAATCGGCCCTCATTCTTGTTCCACTCGATCGCTGCTCTGTGAATTTCGGCGAGGCGGTCTGCATCTTCTTTTTGTAAAACCTCTTCGAGATATTTCGACAATAGGGGATGAAAGCGGTACCATTGTTGAAGTTGGCCTGCATCTTCCAAGGCAAGCAATCCATTTTCTTCAAGCTGCAGCATATATTCAGCAGCATTTCTCATACCCGAAAGTTTTTTTGCAAATTTCTTTGTCACCCTTCCAAGTGGTGCAATATCAAGTAAAAACTTCCTTGCTTCAGGGCTGAAATGCATCAAAATTTCTTCAAGAAAATAGTTGTGCAAATTTCGCCAGGCATAAACATCGCCCGCCACCAAAAGTGAGAGGTCAATATTTTCTTGCCCTAATGCCATGCAGGCAATTCGTGTTGCTGCTGGCCATCCTTCGGTCAACAGATGCAATGTGGAGATATCACTCGTTGGAATTTCGAGCTCATACTCCACAAGAAGCCGTTCCGTTTCTCTTGCGTCAAAACACAAAGTCTGAGCGTCAATTACGGCAAGGTCACCACTGATTTGAAATTTCGTGATTCCAAATTCAGGACGCAGTCGCGTTGCCACAACGAGTTTAAGCAGCGGTAATTTTTGCTCCAATAAACGCAGCAAGAGACGTTCACCTTCCGACCCTCGGATACGTTCAGCATTGTCGAATATCAACATACATTCCGGTTCGCTCACCTGAGTATCAAGGCTCGCGCCATCGCGCCCGAGAAGCATGTCAGAGGAAACGCCGGATAAATACTGAGCGATGCGTTTAGAGAGATGGGTCTTGTCACGATCTAAGTGGTCGAGGGCTAACCACCCTACGTTCCAACCGTCTGCTTTTTTTTCATCAGCATATTGCTGTATGAAAGCTGTTTTGCCGTAACCCGCAGGTGCATAGAGCAGCAACATCGAAGCGGTTTGGTGTGTGTCTGCGAGAGAGATAAGCCGGTCACGGAAAATAAAATTCCGCTTGGTTTTCTTCTGTCCACTACGACCTTTAGAGGTCTTATTGGGCAGTTTGACAATTTGGCCCATTACTCCATCCAACAATTTTGTGGCGCCTAAAATCAGCGACCCAAGAAAACCACATCACTGAAGATCACCATACCAGACTATACAATCTCTCGCCCATACTTATGGATAGTTAGCAAATTGGACGAGCGAGGCCGGTAAGTGTTGTTTTCCGCCATAAAACGCACCAGAAAACTATTCGACGTTAACCATCATGTCGAAAGCATCACGCAATTTGCGCGCGGAATCGTCTATCACTTCTTTTCCGGCGTCAATAACACCGGCCATATTCATGAAGGGATGGACGGTTCCCTGGTAACGTTTATGGACCGTTGGCACACCAGCATCTTTTAAAAGCTGTGCGTATTCCTCAATGTCATCGCGCATGATCTCGTATTCAGCAGAGACCACGTAGGCCGGTGGCAAGTTCGAAAAATTACTGGCGAGTATCGGTTGAACTCTCGGGTTGTTGAGTTCGTCGGTACTGTTGATCCAAGAGCCGTAGGCCCATTCCAATTCCTCACGACCAAACACATATCCTTGCGCAAACAAGTCCATCGACTTACTGTTTCCGCGTGTGCCCACGGCTGGATAAATCAAAAGCTGGAAATCGAGTTGAGGGCCGTCTTCATCACGGGCCATGTGCGTCATCACAGCCGCTAACAAACCTCCACCCGAATCTCCGCCGACGGCAAGTTTTTCACCGTCGCCACCAAAGCTTTTCGCATTTTTCTTGGCCCACAGAAGGGCCGCGTAGGAATCATTGATTGCGGTGGGGTACTTGTATTCCGGCGACATGCGATAATCGACGGCGACAATGATAATACCCGATTTTTGGCACATCCGCCGTAATGTGGGCTCATACTGCTCAAGACTTCCGACCATCATGCCGCCGCCATGATAGTAAACCATCACCGGCAACAATTCGGCCTCTGGCTCCTTCGGAGAATAGATGCGGATACGGATTTTATGACCACCCGGACCGGGAATGTAGCGCTCTTCCGCATTTGTGATGTCTTCATTCGGCAAGCCCAGCGGCACGTAGATCGCATCATGAATTTCCCTGCGTCGCGCCGGCGGTAGGTTCTCTATCGGCGGATGCTTACTTGCAGCTGTTGCCAACATTTCAAGTGCAGCTCTCGTTTGCTCGTCAAGATTAGCGGCAGTGGCGGGAACAAAATCAACATCGGCTTCAGGAATGTGAACCTCGACAACTTCATCCTCGAAGACCACCTCAGCTGAATGGGCAATCCCGGAATAAAGCGCAGCGATCAAAGAAAAAACCAGTGTTGATATAGGTCGCGGGTAGACCGTCATTTTGGGTTCCTTATTTGCCTATTTTGTGACTCGGCAAGCTAGGCATCGAAGACGGGCAGCACGCCATTCCAAAGTATTGGTCTGCAGCATAATAGGCCCACCGAACTATCGGAACTTAATGGATGTCATTAACCTCCTGCACCATCACCGATATGACTTGTCCGATAAGAGAACTAATTTCCAAATCTTCAAGCATCTCCCTGCTGTCTAGGTGTCTTCCCAACACAGGGATTTCCACCGACGCACCTGCAATAATTTTGGCATCGATGGTGTGGAGTACCTCATTGAGTGCCTTGAACGCATATGAGGATCGTGGTGCTGCATTCAGTATCGCCACAGGCTTGCCAACAAACTCCCCGGAACCGACCACCCAATCCAAAGCATTTTTGAGCACGCCAGTAATGCCATGCGCATATTCTGGACTTGAAATGATGATGCCGTCACTCGCCGACAGGGCGGATCGAAACTCCAGCACAGAGCTTGGCTCCCTGTCTTCAATATCAGGATTGAAAAATGGAAGATCTCCCAGGCCCCTATATAGGATCACCTGCACATCGTAGGGTATTACGGCTTCGGAAATGGCTCCGAGGAGAGCGGTGTTAATCGATGCGCACCGGAGGCTGCCAGAAATGGCTAATAGCTTAATCATGCTATAATCTCATGGTTTTCAATTTTTTCTGGTAGACAATCGACTATCGCAGGATCAAGTGCGGGTTTAACCATTCGAAAGTGCGGCTTTTACGTGCCGCTGTCGGCCATACTTTCATATGGTTGATCATAGGCAGGGCAGCGATAGGGTTCACCCAAATATAGCAGGTCTATGACCACTTCTTCATTCCGGAGAACTCTATGAATTCTACAAACATCTATGACACTCTGGAACGAACAGCATCCATCCATAGGAAACGTCAAGCGATCCGCTTCATCAAATCTATGGATGAAGAGGTGCCGTCGCTTATCTGGACCTATGCTGACTTACTAGAAAAAGTATGCGCGGCAGCCAACCTATTTCATTCATGTGGCGCAGATTCAAAGTCGTCGATTGCCCTTTTGATCCCAAACACGCCCAATGGCCAGGTCGCTCTACTCGCAGCGGAAATTGCTGGCCGTGCCCTCCCCATAAACCCATTGCTGAGTGATGAACATATTGCCAACCTGATGAAAAAGGGTAATGCAAAAGTCTTGGTTATGGCGGGCGATCCTGAAAGAGCGGCGCGATTAAAATTGCAAGTACCGGCGCTTGAACATATGTTTATGTTGGATGACCAGCCCGAAGGTTTCATACAATCATTGTCAAAACACTCGGGACAAGGGCTCTCATTTCCTCACAGAAAAGATCCTGAGACGGTTGTGGCGACCTTCCATACCGGGGGGACAACGGGACTTCCAAAGCTTGCGCAACACACGCAAGGAAATCAACTGGCTGTTGCTCACGCCATCATTGAGCGCGGCGATGTAACACCTGATGATGTGCTGGTGAATGCATTACCGCTTTTTCACGTTGCAGGCTCCATGTGTTTCGCATTGATGTCCATGACCGCTGGCTCTTGTCAAATGCTGTGTACAGAACAAGGAGCGCGTCACCCTGACTTCATTGCTAAACAATGGACGATGATCGAAGCACACGGTGTTACCCTTCTGGGTGGCGTACCGACAACCATTGGCGCCCTTGCCCCAACTATTCCAGAGCCCCTACCACCGACTCTTCGAAAAATTTGGACCGGGGGTTCTCCATTTCCGGTCGCTATCGAGGAAAAACTAAGCGAACAATCTGGAATTGGCATCAGTATCATTTATGGCATGACCGAATGCGCTGGTCTATTGGCAATGCGT
>JAJFIN010000069.1 GCA_021774955.1 Alphaproteobacteria bacterium
ATAGGGCGATTTTTTTTGTTCAGCCTCGATTAACTTGCGCATTCCCGCATCAGCGCTTTCGGCCACATCAACCTGAGAAGCCACAGTAGAAGTTTGAAGCTCAAAGATTTTGCGATTCACAATATTGTCATCGACGATCAATACCGACAATCCGGATAGCGCTTTTATTGCGTCTTCGTGATTGTAAACAGTTGTGGAATTTGAAACACGCAATGGAATTGAAAATGTAAAGTGGCTTCCTTCGCCGGGTTTGCTTTTTACATATATCTCGCCACCCATGAGTTGGATGAGCTGTCGGCAAATTGAAAGCCCTAGGCCAGTGCCGCCATATTTGCGTGTTGTTGAAGAATCGGCTTGGGTAAAATTATTAAACAGCGTTGGCAGGGTGTCAGCCTCAATACCAATTCCCGTATCCCATACTTCAAACTGCAGGTCTTGTGTTTGAGCCGTTGCGCTGGGCAAACACGTTACCTCAAGGGCTACTCCGCCTTCGTGTGTGAACTTGATGGCGTTACCGACAAGGTTCATCAATATCTGCCGGAGACGGCCCGGATCACCCACTGATACATGGGCGACGTCCTTAGCGACATATGCCCCAAACTCAATATTTTTGCCATAGGCTTGGGTCGATAAAAGCTTAGTGACGCTTCCTACGACCTCACGTACATCCATGTCCGTTTCTTCGAGTTCCAATCGTTCGGATTCGATTTTTGAAATATCGAGGATGTCGTTGAGAAGTGTCAGTAAATTTTCACCCGATGTTTTTATCGTTTCGATATGAGTTTCGTCACCCTCAGTGAGGGGGCGGCTTAGAAGCAAATTGGCGAAACCCAATATACTATTCATCGGTGTTCTAATCTCATGGCTCATGATGGCCAGAAATTCAGATTTGGAATGATTAGCTGCGTCGGACTTTTCTCGTTCTTCTTCCAAGTGCTTGAGCGCTTGGTTGGTGGTCACGATAAAACCAACCACTCCTTGGGCAACGGCAAAAATAGTGATGACCATGACAATGGCCGCTTGATTGGTGAGTTCAGCCAACGACAGCGGGGTGGGTGTGACCGTCCCTGTGGCGGTGAGGATCCATAGACCAACAATAGCTAATGCAGAAATGACAGTGGCGATTAAGGCAAACCGCATTCCGACAATGAAACCGGCAATTATTGGAAACCCGACAAAGAGTGGCAAGATCGGGGACGCGGTGCCGCCGAACACAGCTGCGTGAGAAATGAGGCAGACTAACAGCGAACCCATGTACAAATTTGCCGCGGTCAGGAGACTTCGCGTGCGGAACAACACGAAGGGAGCTGCTGCAAAACAGGCAAGCATGACCCATGCAGCAATCTTCAGGAATACCGGCGTATGTGGGACTTGATAAAGAAAATAGGCGACCGGTATTCCAAGGATCGCGTTACCGAAACAGCTAAATACCAAGGCCCGGCAGCGGATCGCATGCCCGTAATCTTGTGTCGGTTGACAGCCGGCTCGGGCGTCAACCCACGAGAAAAATGAATGTTGCAAATCCATCTAAGCGGCTACACCAAATGAGGCAGAAATAAGGGTCAAACGACCTCAGAATGGACGAATTTGATTAACATACTAGTTACTCAAGACCGGAAATGGTGGGGTTTTGGGGGAAATTAGATGTTAACCGATCAAGCAAAATTAGGTGTGACTTCACGGCCACGTGAATTCAGCTGCGTTGCAATTGTGACGGTTAACACTTTTCACAAAGCACTAGCGAACCTACATACCCATCGTAGTTTGAGTTTACAGATTGTGGACGGATGGAAGCGGAGATATCCGGTCCACAAAACAAGATAGAGGATTCCGCTATGCCCGTATTTTCATATGTATTGTTTCTTTCAGTTTTTGCTGCAGCCTCTTTATCAGCTGCTGGCTTGCTCGCTTAAATTCGAGCGACTCCTGAAACAGGGAGGCTAATTGTCGCTTGCAAGAGCATGGGCCTTTAAAAGCCCAGGCAAAACCAACAAAGTAGAAAACAACAACCAAATGATGCCTATGGTCAGAAGCATTCCCATGCTGGCAAGACCGTAGTGAGCAGAGAACGATAAACTAGCAAATGCACCGAATGTTGTGAGCGAGCTGAGTAGCACAGCTTGCGGTGTCGATGAGGACACAACCTCTTCAGTTGTGTCTGACATTCGGTTTCGAATAACCAGGTGAATTGCACTATCGACGCCCAAGCCGAATATGAGGGGTAGTGCAATTATATTGGCGAAATTGAAAAACACGCCAAAAATATTGGCCGTCGCGACCATCAGCAATCCGGCTAGGATAATCGGTAATAAAACTAAAAGTGTGTCATATATATTTCGCAGCATAAAGAGCAACACCGCCGTGATTGCAAGGAACGCAATTAAACCTGCCATTGCAAACGATTCAACGACAATGCCTCCAACGCCATGTTCAACTGCAGGACGCCCTGTCGCGTTTGGTGCGACAGATTTTACTGAATAAACAAATGCCGCCAAACTATCGACATCAGTGATGTCATGCGCTGGAAGTGCACTCAACCGATGAACTCCATTGGCAGAGATCAAACGAGCCCGGATTTCAGAGGGTAGATCTTCGTATTCATAGAAATCAGCCTCAAGTGAAGCTTTAAGACGGTCTAATTGCCGTTTCACACGCCCGATGAGATTGTGTTCAATATCGGCCAATCGCAAATTGGCATCGTCTTGATTGCGCACCTCTCGAAATGCATCAGCGATATTATGAACAGCTCTCTCAGCGTCATTGTCTGTCCCGAGTTTCGCGACTTTAGCCAAGAAATCATCAACAACAATCATCCGTTCTTGATCGTTCAATGGCTTGGGTTCAGGTGAATCGATAAGTATTGGCCACAGAAAACCGATCGCATCATCTAGAATCGCAAGTTTTTCTTCTTGATCTTCCGCCACGTAATTATACGGCGTTCGCACTTGATCGACTTCTGGCAAAGCATCAAGCTTGGCCTTAAGTTCAGCCGTTTGTGTTGCGTCTTTTGCGAGGATGGCGGCAACGAAATCTGTGACCACTTTGTCTTGCTGCAGGTCACGCAAAGCACTGACAGATTCTGATTGCGGATCACGAATGGCAAGTGTCGAAAAATTGAAGTTGATGCCTGTCACCGCGACATAGATCAGCGCAATCCCTCCCATGACCGCACCCACAACGGCGAATCTTCGACGCGGCCGGATGAGCGTCGCGCCTGACATGAATTTTGTTTTCTTCATGGGATGTTTGTCGGCGTTCATGACCGTCAGCAAAGCGGGTAGAACCGTCATGCTGGCAAGGAAGGCAAACCCCATTCCCGCAGAAGCGATTAACCCCAATTGAGCGATGCCAAGAAAGTCAGTGGGAATAAAAGCAGCCAGACCTAAAGCCGTTGTGATCGCACATAGAAGCACTGCGCCGCCGGTGGTCAGCGCAGCATCACGCATGGCATCAATGTGAGCTTTACCCAATCGGATAAACTCGTCGTAACGCAATCCCATGTGGAGTGCGTGGTCAATTCCAAGCCCGACAAAAAGAACTGCGAATGTTGCCGACACCAAGTTGAGTGAGCCAACGGCAACAGCTGCAAAACCCATTGAGAGAATGAGTCCAACAGCCAGCGTGACCACTGTCCCAATAATGAGGCGCCAAGAAGGTAATCCAATCGCCAAGATTATGGCCAGAGAAACAAAAGAAAGAAATCCCGCGAGACTGACGCTGTCTTTTACCGCCTGAATTTCATCATAGGCCAACGCCAATCGGCCAGTTACGCGGATCGTTACATTGTCTTTTGACGTAAACTCTTGTTCTTGAATCACCTCGCGCAAAAATCTAACGGTTTCGTTGTCATTAGCCTGTGTGAGGTGAACATCTTTTGGTTGAACGATGATCACCCGGCGATAGGTTTTAGGTTCGTCATCGAGTATCTGATCACCCCAAGAAAAAGACGTGTCGTCGCCGTTTGCGATTTGGCGAACCGCGTCGGCAGATTCGTTCATCACATCCGCGAAAGCCGTTGGAAGTTGGGTGCCGTCTTCAATAGCGGTAATTCCAACATCAATAAGACTGATAAAGCCCCTCAAGCTTGGATCTTCCGCGACTGCGCCCAATGCTGGTTGGGCTTTAGCCAAACGATCGACAATCTGAGTGAGCTTGTCTGTTTCAAGAAAAAGTAACGCGTGGGTGGCGAAGAAAGGGCTTTCCTCAGCCATGAAAATCGTATCGAACTTCTCATGATCAACCCGCAATCGGTCGATAAGAGCCAGTGATGTGTCCTCCATTGCATCAATGGAATCGCTCTCAATGACGATCATTGCTGTGCGCTTGAGTTGCGGAAATTCATCGTAAAATTGATTGAGAGGTCTCCAAAAAGGTGCATCTCGCGTTACCAGCGCTGTTTGATCGGGTTCAAAGCGCATGAGAGTGAGGAGGGCAACACCTGAGAGCAGACACAATACCAGGGCTAGGATCAGCACTTGCCAAGCTTGCTGAGAGGCTTTTACCGCCAGAAAGCCGATCCATTTCATGAAAAATTCCCTCTTACGGTACATTCAAAATGACGTCTGGCTGTGGCCAGCACTATTTGTATTGGCAGATTATCAGGTGATTTGGCGATAAAGTCGTTCAATAGTTTGTGCGTCCTCTTGCATTCGAATGGAAAAAGATGACATTTGCGAGCCTAAATCGACAGATGTCGATAAATACCTTAGAAGGACTACTAATTGTACCGTAGCGTACACGGCTTGAGTGGCGCATTTGTAGGAGAATTCTGTCAATGAGTGGATTTAGGCGCTTATTAGCTTTTTCCGCTGCTCTCGTCTTGATTACCTGTGTCGGATGCGAACGCTCTTCCGACACCGATGAACAAGCTGAGAATACTGATGCGTCATCCCAAAATGCAGATGAACAAAATCCAAGTAACAGCGGTGACCCATCGGACGAAGTCGCACATGCAAAAGCAGACGATTTCATATCTGAAACCATTTCACCGACACCCCAAATAGATACATTGAGCAATGATGTCCCTAGCAGTGCTGTCACGCACGTTCAGGCACAATCCAGCGACCAATCCGATTTGGCTCTTTTAAACACAGACAGTTCTGAAACGATCGTGACGAATAACGATCAGCAAGCGGGCGAAAATCTGGACCAGGGCGGCACAGTCGCCACCGAGTTGGCACCAGTTGAGGTCATGCAAAGCAATAGCGATGTTGAGGCGACGGAAGTAGAATCCGCACCACCGGCTTCCCCCGCGGAAGATAATGAACCAGCAGATGCGCCCGAACAGCCGGAAGCATCAGAGCCGAGTGAAACAACACCTTTGTTGGAGACTGAAGACCGCAAAGCAGTATCTCAACCTCAACCAGCTATCGAGGTTTCTTCAGAAGAACCAAAACAGGAAAATGAAACACCAAGCGCTTCAACCGTCGAAACGCCCGTCGATAATGTTGCCGCGGAACTGGAAGCTTCAAACGAAGGCCCAAAGGCAACAATAAATGCCTTCACCGATTCAATCGCACTGGCAGTTGCCATACCTAAGGAAAATGGGTTCAAGGCTCGTTTCGAAATCATTTTACCGGCCGTTGGAAATGCGTTTGATCTTCGATTTATTGCCCGTGCAACAGTGGGACGTACCGCCTGGTCTGAATGGAATGACGATCAAAAGCAGAATTACATCGACTTGCTTCATCGCTACCAGGCCGCTGTACTGGCATCTCGTTTTGTTAGTGGAGCGAAACCTGTATTTGTGATTGACCAGGTAATAGATGCACCAAAACATACAAAGATTGTAAAAACTCGCATTGTACGGACTGATCGCGAGGATGTTTCGATAGACTATCGAATGGTGGATCGCGAGGGTAGATGGTTAGTTGCTGACATCTATTTGGATTCAAAAATTTCCGAAGTTGCTCTGCGTCGCTCCGAATATTCAGCTATCGTTCAATCTGGTGGTTATGAAGCTTTAATTGAAGCTATTACAAATCAGATCGCACAAATAGAAGTTGATTCAGATGCGGCTGATTTAGATGAGCAGATTTAATCTCTGGAACAGGTGCAAAATTACACCTTATTGAACCAGCACCTCAGTTGAATGAAGGTCTAAGACTTGGCGTTGACCTTTTTTTTGCGCGGCTTGCGCGCGGGTTTTGGTTTTTCGTATCTACTTTGATACCAGTCTTCAAATTGTCCCTTCAACATCGGTCGAGCAAATTTGAAACCCTGCATCTGGTGGCAATCAAGCGAGGCCAGAAATTCTTCTTGTTCCTCGGTTTCAATTCCTTCGGCAACAACTTCAATGTTGAGATTGCGACCAAGGTCGATGATGGTCTTGACGATCGCATCGTCTTGCGATTCTTTGGTCACACCTTGAACAAATGAACGGTCAATTTTTACCCGGTCCACTGGAAAAGCTCTGAGCTGGCTTAATGATGAATATCCAGTTCCGAAATCATCAATAGCGAGACTAATGCCTAGCTTCCGCAAGTCTTCCAGATTGCGCATCATGAGATCTTGGTCGTCGGCGATAGATTGTTCGGTCAGCTCAAATTCGAGCCATTGCGGGTCTAGTTTTGCCCGGCGGAGGGCTGACCGGGCGGCCTTCATCAACTCGTTACCGCGAAATTGTTTGGCTGAAATATTTACAGCCACGCGCATCGCTTCAAATCCAAGGTCTTGCCAACGTTGAGCTGAGAGCGCGGCCTCGTGTAGAACCCAGGTGCCAATTTCAATGATGAGGCCTGTTGTCTCAGCGCATTCGAGGAATGTGCTTGGCGTAAGCACACCTTTTTCAGGATGATCCCAACGCAGCAATGCTTCTACGCAAACGATCTTGTTGTTCGTTACATCAAACTGCGGTTGGAACGCGAGACGAAATTCGTCGTTTTTTATCGCGCGTCGCAATTCTTTTTCAAGTTTGTGAGCGGCGTTGACACGTTGATCCACTTGTTGATCGTAAATGCGGTAAGTCCCTCTTCCCGCGGCCTTAGCCTCATAAAGCGCTACATCCGCTTTCCGGATGAGTTCATCTGGGTCGACATCGTTCTCTGGATAAAAACTAATTCCCACGCTCGTTCCAATTGAGATCTCCACGTCATTGATAACAAATGGATGAGTGATGATTTTAATGATCTTTTTGAGTACTTTAATTGCATCTTTGGTGTCGGTTAATCCGGGTAATATGAGCGCAAACTCATCCCCGCCCAGACGTGCTACAATATCCGAATCAGATAATAAATCCTTGATCCGTGTACCAACTTCTACCAGTACTTGATCACCCGTTGGGTGCCCATAGCTATCATTAATCGGTTTAAAGCGGTCCAAATCGAGGAGGGCTAGCCCTACCATTTTGCTTTGGGTTTCTGCGAGTTCAAGCTCATCCTGAAGACTTGATCGGAACTGGTTCCTATTGGCAAGTTGTGTGAGAGGGTCAGTAAGGGCGAGTTGTTTAATCGTTTCCTCATTCTTCTTTCGATCGGTGATGTCAGTGTACGTAGTGACAATACCGCCATTGGGAAGCACAGAGCCGTTGATTTCTACGCACTTTCCGTGCGCCATCATCCGGTCATATCGGTGAGAGTGAAATCCATCTTCTTTGTAGAGGTTTGCCATCCTTTGCTCGGTGATCAAATTTGCATCACCATCGCCATAATCTCCGCGGTCGGCGAACATGAAAATGAGATCCGACATATGTTTACTGACATCAAACCACTCAGGATCAACACCCACAGTATCGGCGAGTTGATTACTCCAAGCTGAGAGCCGAAGATCCGCGTCGTAGACACATAAACCCTGATCCATATGAAACAGAATCGATTCAAGTATTTCGCGGTTTTGCTCCAATG
>JAJFIN010000070.1 GCA_021774955.1 Alphaproteobacteria bacterium
CCTTTTTGGAAAGCTTCTTCACCAAATATGTCGAATACGACTTCACCGCAGATTTGGAACAAAAACTCGACCTTGTCTCCTCCGGTGACCTCCAATGGAAACAATTGCTCTCTGAATTCTGGCGTGATTTCACTTCAAACGTCGAAGACACCGCTGATCTACGTATTACGCAAGTGCTCGACGCATTGAACGAAGTTATGGCGCCTCACGTCTTCCCTGTTTTGGAAGAAGGAGTGGATCCACGCAAATGCACAAGTTGCGAAGACGGACAATTGAGTCTGAAAGTTGGCAGATACGGTGCCTTTGTCGGTTGCTCAAACTATCCAGAATGTAAATTTACCCGGCAGCTCACAGTCAATGGCGACGGCGCCCAGTTGTCCGAAGACCGCATTCTCGGGCTTGATCCAGAAACCGGCATTGATGTCTTGCTTAAAGTGGGCCGTTTTGGTCCCTACATCCAACTTGGTGAAGCCGTTGAAGGTGAAAAACCCAAACGTGCGGGAATCCCCAAAGAGCAAGACCCAACCGAAGTTGATCTAGAGCTGGCGCTCAAACTGCTTTCGCTGCCCAGAGAGATTGGCGCACATCCCGAAACCGGAAAACCTATCGTCGCTGGTCTCGGTCGTTATGGCCCTTATGTCAATCATGAGCGGCAATATGCCAATCTTGATAGCGCCGAAGAACTTTTCACCATCGGCATCAATCGCGCCGTCACGCTGATAGCCGAAAAACAAGCCAAGGCTCGCCGCGGACCCGTTACCTTGAAGGAGCTTGGCAATCACCCTGATACCGACAAGCCAATCAACGTGCTCGATGGTCGCTATGGCCCCTATGTCAAACACGAAAAAACCAATGCCACGATCCCCAAAGGGACAGATCCGGAATCAGTGACGCTAGAAATGGCTTTAGAGTTGATCACAGCCAGGGAAGCCAAAAAACCTACCAAAAAGAAAGCCACCAAGAAAAAAGCGAAGAAAAAGACAGCCAAAAAGAAAACCGAAAAAAAGAAAACTGCTAAGAAGAAATCAGCAAAAAAGAAGACGACCAAAAAGAAAGAAGCAACGGCAGAGCCGGAGCTTGAAACAGACTCTTGAGTAAAATTAAAAAAGGGAAGCCAAAGCGCCGCTCCAAATCAGTGGAAGGTGATCAATCACCCCTGCCGACTAAAGATGACATTCTTTCGTTCATTCAGGAAAATCCACACAAAGCAAACAAACGCGAAATTGGACGCGCCTTCGGAATTAAAGGAGCGGCCCGCATTCCTCTAAAACGAATGTTGAAAGAGCTGGTCGAAGAAGGTCATATCGATCGCCATCGCGCGAAATCGTTTCATGTTGGTGGAGACCTCCCTCCGGTCACCGTTATCGAAGTAACCGAAATCGACTTGGACGGGGAGCTCCTCGCTAAGCCACAAAGCTGGCAACAGGAGACGCCGCCTCCCTCAATCATACTCGCGCCAAGCACAAGTTCAGGTAAGGGCGCGCAAGGTAAAGCGCTGGCAATCGGCGATCATATCCTCGCTAGGCTGACCAAGATCGAGACCGGTCAATATGAAGCACGCGTTATTCGCAAGCTTGATGGTCCATCAACTTCAAAAATTCTTGGAGTTTATCAGAAAGTGGGTCGTGATGGGCGCGTGATGCCAATCGATAAAAAGTCTCGCCGTGAATTCTCTGTGCGCGAGGACGATGCAAAAGGCGCCCGCTCTGGTGACCTCGTATCCTGTGAGGTCATGCCTGGAAGAGGTCTGGGGGCAAGACGCGCTAAGGTAACAGAACTCATCGGTCCCGTAGGTGACGCGAGATCAATTAGCCTGATCGCCATTCACGCCCAAAACATACCTTTCGAGTTTTCAGAGGAGACCATCCAACAAGCCATCGACACCAAACCAGCTCCGCTAAAGGGGCGAACAGACCTACGTGACCTTCCGTTTGTGACAATTGATCCCGCCGACGCCCGCGACCATGATGATGCGGTCTGGGCGGAACCCGATACGAGTGACAGGAATACTGGAGGCTGGATCGTCTGGGTCGCGATAGCCGATGTCGCTCACTATGTGACACCCGAAAGCGCACTCGACCGCGAGGCCTTGCACCGCGGAAATTCATGTTATTTCCCAGATCGCGTCGTACCAATGCTGCCGGAACAATTATCAGCGGATCTTTGCAGCTTGCATGAAGCAGTTGATCGGCCGTGCTTGGCTGTGCGCATGACCTTTTCGACCAGCGGAAAGAAGATATCTCACGAATTCATCCGTGGTATGATGAAATCAGCTGGTTCGCTGACTTACGCGCAAGTCCAAGCAGCCATTGATGGCCAACCCGATGCAAAAACCAAACCTTTGTTAAAGACTGTCGTCAATCCTTTGTCGCAAGCCTACAACGCGCTTTCTGAAGAACGAGATCGTCGACAACCTCTTGCCTTAAACCTTCCTGAACACCGCATAGAACTTGACGATGAAGGTCATGTCGCGCGAATTTCCCTGCGCCAAACTTTAGACGCACACCGGCTTATCGAAGAGTTCATGATCCAAGCAAATGTCTGTGCTGCCGAAACGCTGGAAAAGAAAAACATCCCATTGATTTACCGGGTCCATGATGGACCAGGCCTCGAAAAGCTAGAAGCGCTCAGAACTTTCCTGCAGAGCTTAGACCTGAAATTGACTAAAGGTCAGGCGCCGACGCCCGCTCAGTTCAACGGAATATTGAATCGCGTTCGCGGCAATGAGTTTGAACTCATGGTTCACGAAGTGGTCCTGAGAAGCCAAAGTCAAGCGGTCTACGCCACTGAGAATTTGGGACATTTTGGGCTTAACCTTAGCCACTATGCTCACTTTACGTCACCCATCCGCCGTTATGCCGATTTGATTGTCCACCGCGCCCTTATCCGCGCCTGTAATTTGGGTGAGGATGGCTTAACCGATGAACAAATCGGGGAATTATCGCAGATTGCCGAGACAATATCCGGGCTTGAGCGTCGCGCCATGATGGCCGAACGAGAATCCAATGACCGCTATATTGCCGCCTATATGAAACCTAAAATCGGTGCTACCTTCCATGGTAGAATTTCGGGGGTTACGCGGTTCGGTTTATTTATACGTCTAAATGAAACCGGCGCAGATGGTCTTGTCCCAATTCGAACACTCGGTCGGGAACGTTTCCATCATGACGAGAAGATCCATGCGCTCATTGGTGAATCTTCCGGCGATATATATCGACTTGGGACGGACGTTGAAATTGAATTGAAGGAATCAACTCCGCTGACCGGCGGCCTTATCTTCGAAATGATCTCAGAACCAGAACCCGGCAGACCTCGTAAGGGACGTACTTCGAGCAACAAATCGCGCAACAACCGAAAACCAACCAGATCAAAAAAAACAAAACGAAAAAAATAGATCAATGTTTGACTCCAACAAGAAGAACGATCCCCAAAATAACCAAAAACCCCGTGCTGTTCGTCCCAAACATGCGGCAACATTGATCATCGTGCGGCGCGACGAAGACAATTCCCGCATCCTTTTAGGTCGCCGCAATAGCGGCCATGATTTCATGCCTAACAAGTTTGTTTTCCCAGGTGGCCGCGTTGACCCTGCAGATTACCGAATAAAGCCGGCCACCGACCTGCATCCTGACGTTGCCGAACGTCTGTCTAAAGACACCACTCCTCAATTAGCGCGCGCGCTTGCAATGGCCGCGATTCGGGAAACGTTTGAAGAAACCGGGCTCCTCATCGGCCAGGAATCGACAAACCCTCGCCGATCGAAGTCCCCCCATTGGCGACCGTTCTTGGAACATGGAATTGAACCAAGTTTGGGTCACCTTGACTTGGTTGCCCGTGCCATTACACCACCCTATCGCCATAAAAGGTTCGATGCGCGTTTCTTCATGATTGACGCAGAGCACATCCAAAAGGATGTTTCCAAACAGGCACAAGATTCAGATGAACTGCTTGAACTACACTGGTTCACAATGGCAGAAGCCATTGAGCTGGATCTTCCCACCATCACCCGCTTTGTCTTGGAAGAAGCGGGGAGACGATCACAAAACAAAACTCATCCCAGCACACCGGGTCTTTTTGCTTTTCATCGCCACGGCAAACCTTTCAGAGAAATGATTTAGTATGACCTCGGCCGTGACACCGCAAGATGCCGCTAGTTTGATCATTGTCGATAAATCGCAATCGGAGCCTCGGATCTTGATGGGGCGACGTCCTGCAAAATCATCCTTTATTCCCGATGCATTTGTTTTTCCCGGCGGCAAGGTAGATGTCAGTGATCGGAATATTCGCTCCGATCAAAAGCTCATACCAGATGTTGAACAATCTCTATTGAAGGCAAACTGTCAAACCAGCGACCATGCCCATGCGCTCGCCTATGCGGCCATCCGAGAGACCCAAGAAGAAACCGGTCTGCTTGTCGGAGTGGCTGGCAAAATCTCCGCCGCTGAGCACCACCCTTGGGCTCCTTTCATCGAACGCAACCTCGCTCCGGCCGTTCATAAACTCGAGCTTATTGCTCGCGCTATAACCCCGCGCGAAAGCCCAAAACGGTTCCACGCCCGTTTCTTTTTGACCGATGCCGAGTACGTAGAAGGTGAAATCGAACCATCAGAAGAGCTCTCTTCGGTCGATTGGTACCCCATATCTGAAGCCCAGAAGCTGCCCATTATCGATGTGACTGAAATGGTCTTAAACGAATTAGTGCTGCGATTCCGTGATACCGGTCCAAGTAATGCGAAAAACCCCTCAAAAGTGGCTTTTATCTCCTACCGCCAAGGCGTCCCGAATATACGTTATCAATAATAACAGCAGAACCCGCCAGGCTATTACATCCCTTGACTTTACTCGCTAGAACAGTAAATTCCGCGCTTCGAACACGCAGGATCCAAATCCTTCATCACTGGAGCAAGGCAAATGGCCAAGCCAACTACCATCAAAATTCGGCTCAACAGCACGGCTGATACCGGTTTTTTCTACGTAACCAAGAAAAACACGCGCACCATGACTGAAAAGATGGTCGTCCGGAAATATGATCCAGTGGCACGCAAGCACGTGGAATTCAAAGAAGGTAAGATCAAATAACACCGGCTCAAAGCGGGATTAAGACAAAGCGGTCTCTTCAAAATTGAGATCGCTTTTTTATTTGTGGAATTTTGGGTTGCTCGAATTAAGCAGCGTCTGCAACAACCCGGTTTCGGCCATCCCGCTTTGCACGATACAAGGCTTGATCCGCACGCCGCAACAGAGCTTCCGGTGTGTCGTTTTCACCTTCTGAAATAGCCAATCCAATGCTTATCGTGAGATTGAGCTCTGTGCCGCCCACTTTAAACGGTTTTTCCGCAACTTCCTGACGCAACCGTTCTGCCACCATATAGGCAAAAGACAAGTCGGTATCGGGCATTACCACAACAAATTCTTCACCGCCATATCGACATGCAAGGTCGACACCGCGCACATTACTCGCCAGCCGCGTTGCAAATTCCTTCAAAACCTCGTCACCAATATCGTGACCATAGGTGTCGTTCACAGATTTAAAGAAATCAACATCGACTATCACAAACGACATCGACTTATTATTCTCGGCCGAATTAGACATCAATGTCGTCAGATGGCTGGACATATAGTGCCGATTATAGAGACCGGTAAGTTGATCTGTCACAGCCATCTCTAAGCTCAGGTGATAGTTCTGACGCAGCTTGTCGGCATACAATTTTCGCCTTAGCTGCGTTTTTACCCGCGCAAACAATTCATTCCGGTCAATTGGCCGCATGAGATAATCGTTCACGCCAATATCAAGTGCGCGAACAAGCTGATCCATGTCGCCATCTTCTGTCAGCACGAGGATTGGTACATGGCGGGTGACGTCTGTTGAACGCAATTGTGAGCAAAGCCTCAACCCGTCAAATACTTCAGTCGATAGGTCGACAATGACGAGATCAAAATCACCGCCCTTTGCGGCGACCAGCGCATTTTGAACATCTTTTTCCAAACGAATTTCGTTTGTCGGACCCAGCGTTTCCATCATCCGCTTGGCGGAGTGTTCCCGGTCCTCAACTAGTAATATGTGACCTTTGCCAGAGAGTTCACCACTGAGAATATCAGTGTCGTCGGTGATGCCCATATTGCGACCGGTCGTTTCGCGCATGCGCAACTCGTCCATCATAATTTTCAGACGAACTAGGCTGCGAACCCGCGCCATCAAAGCGACGTCATTGACTGGCTTAGTAAGGAAGTCATCTGCTCCTGCCTCAATTCCAGCCACGCGATCAGACGGTTGATCAAGCGCTGTTACCATGACAACAGGAATGTGCGTTGTGTTTGGATTAGATTTGATTTTTTGACAAACTTCAAATCCATCCATCCCCGGCATCATGACGTCGAGAAGGACGATATCCGGTTGATCTTTTTCAATTATATCAAGGGCATCTTGACCATTGAGGGCCGTTAGGACCTCAAAATATTCGGCGGTTAGCTTCGCTTCCAACAATTTTACATTGGCGAGAATATCATCAACAACAAGTACACGAGCCGACATTTGATTCCTGACCTAGCCCAAAAAGCGCTTCACCGTATCGAGAAATTCAGTTACTGAAATTGGTTTCGCGATATAGGCTTCACATCCCCCTTCGCGAATTTTTTCTTCGTCGCCCTTCATGGCAAAAGCCGTGACCGCAACAATAGGAATCTCAGAAAGATCGTCGTCTTCTTTAAGCCACTTCGTGACTTCAAGCCCTGAGACTTCCGGTAATTGGATATCCATTAA
>JAJFIN010000008.1 GCA_021774955.1 Alphaproteobacteria bacterium
TATCGAAGACAGCAGTTTTCGGTTTGTTGTGTGGGGTGGCAGCATCTATTGCTCCGGCCCATGCGATTGATTCAATTGTAGTGACAGCGACAAAGCGCGCCCAAAACTTGGGCGATGTCCCTGTCGCCGTTACGGCATTGACTGCGGAGATGATCGAAATTAACAGGATTGTTTCCATCGAAGACATTTCTCGCCTTGCTACGTCTGTGAATTGGCAACAAGGTCTCACAGCATCAAATGCAACGGTTTCGATTCGCGGCTTTGGCACCAATGCTTTTGGTATCGGCATCGAATCTAGTGTATCGATCGTTCAGGATGGTGTCGTTCTTAGTCGCCAGAACGAGGCCTTTGGTGAGCTTTTTAGCTTGGATAGAGTTGAGGTTCTGCGTGGACCGCAGGGTACATTGTTTGGTAAAAATTCGTCAGCTGGCGTTGTTCACCTGATTACGAAAGCACCGTCTAAGGAGCTTGAGGGCGCCGCTGATGTATTTTACGGGTCATTTGATGAAGTTGTCACGCGTGGAACTCTATCAGGCCCCTTAACGGAATCAGGTAATATAGCGGGGCGCGTCACTGGGTTTTATAAAAAGGTTGGTGGCAACATATTTAACAGATTTGACGGGCAAACGATAAATGGCATTGACGATAGCTATGGCATTCGCGGCAAAGTCTCTTTTGATGCCAATGATAGGTTGAGCCTGCTGGTGATTGCCGATTATTCAAAAACGAAAACAGATTGTTGTGCAGAGACAGTACGTTCCCTTCCACCGGGCACAAACGTATTCGGTGACCCGACGCTGAGCGCCAATACCGCGTTGGCTGGCATTCCTGTCGGCGAGAAGAATCACGTGACCTCACTTGATGCGCCGACATTTGGCGATTACATGGGTTGGGGAATTTCCGGTGAAGCCAATTATGATTTTGACGGGGCTACGTTGACGTCAATTACGGCCTATCGCGAATGGGAAGAAAGTACCAATACCGATATCGACTTTAGTCCACATGGCGCCTTTCTCATAAATGGCGGCAGCAAAGAGCAGAAAACCTTCACGCAAGAATTGCGGTTAGCTTCTACATCAGAGTCGCCTTTTCAATATGTCGCTGGCTTGTTCTATTTTAATAATGATACGACGCAGGATTTTAACAGAGACTTGTTCGGTCTTAGTTTTCTTGAACAGCTTCTCGACTCAAGTATCGACATCAATAACTATGCGGCTTTCGGCGAGGTCACTTATGATCTTTCATCCGGTACACGACTTATCGCCGGTGGCCGTGTGCAGCGGGAAAAGATTGAGTATTCCGCAACTGCCTCAAGGTTCAGCTTTGATAGTTCAACCGTTGCCGGCCTGCCAACGTCCTTCACTGATTCTGCGGTGATGGCCAAGGCGGGAATCCAGCAGGATATCGGCGAGAACAGCATGGCGTATTTCACCTTCTCGCAAGGATATAAAGGGCAGGCGCTTGATCTGACCACCGGGATTACCGATGCAAAAGCTCTTCTTCAACCTATTAAAGAAGAAACCGTCAATTCTTATGAAGTGGGCTTGAAGGGCGCTTTTTTTGATCGCCGTCTGATTGTCAATGCGGCTGCTTTCCTGTCAAATTTTGATGATTTCCAGGCGCAGGCCTTTGATGATGCAGCACTCACTTTCCGTATTCTGAATGCAGGTAAGGTGCGTTCTAAGGGTATTGAGATTGAATCTCAGTTTGCAGTTTCAGAGGAATTGACCCTAACCTTCAACACGACTTTCCAAGATATTGAAATTAGAAAAATTGTGGGAACTGGATGCTATTCTGGGCAAACGGTTGCCTTGGGATGCGTGGGGGGAATGCAGGATATTTCTGGGGGAACCTTGCCGAATGCGCCGGACGTCAAGATTTTTGCCGGTGCAAATTACGAGGTACCGCTCGGGAGTACTGGATATAACGGGTTCATTAATGCAAGTTACACTTGGCAAGATGAGGTGCAGTATTCTCTTAACCAAGACCCGCTAACGGTTCAGGATTCATTCGGTATCGCCAATTTGAACTTTGGCGCACGTGGCGAAGATTCAGGCTTAAGCCTTACGGTTTACGTCAATAATCTTTTTGATAAGAGCTATGCGTCGTTCATCCGTTCACCTGGAGGAATTTGGGGCGGCTCGACGGGCACCACGCAACAAATTCCGCGAAGTGCGGAGCGTACTTTTGGGGTTAGAGCCGGCTTTTCATTCTAACTCCCTCAAATATATCGGTATGAAATCCCCTGAAATATCGATATGAATTGAAAGAGGCGCATCTCGAAAGAGAGTGCGCCTCTTTCTTATGTTTTTGAGCGCTGAAAACACCACTAGTGAGGTAATAAATATGCTAAAAAGTGTGATTTTCGCCATGGTGGGCAACATTTTTTTTTCTATATTTGCATGGGCGGATGGAGATTCCACGCCCACAATGTCCGTAAATCACACCACCGATGGTGCGGCCAGTATTCTGCCGGATGAAGGGATTTCCGGAGAATTCGGCTCCTGGACGGTTTCTTACGTCGTCGGTGACCAGGGGGTCGAAACGGGTGGCGGCATAAGGGTTCAATTGCCTGAT
>JAJFIN010000071.1 GCA_021774955.1 Alphaproteobacteria bacterium
TATTAGCCGCCCCTGTCGTCTTCACAGGAGGGGAGACTCTTGCGGACGGCTTTGAGATGATGGGGTTGATCTTTGGCGCCTTCATGGTGATCACCGGTATCATTGCTTTTATCACAACCAAGGATGCGCCCCAGATCGCCGCGCCCTTGACTCAATTCAGCCTTCGGGCGGAATTCAGTGCTATCAAAAACAACCACCCATTCCGTAGATTGTGGATGGTTTTTCTTCTTCAAAACCTCGCCATCGGCGCCAGCTCAACAACCCTCATCTATCTCGTGATTTTTGTCATGAATGTGGAAGCGACACAGGTCGGCCCCCTTGTGGCGACAGGAGCGATCACCGCTACCTTCATGACACCGCTATGGGTTCGCATCGCTCGAAAACTTGGAAAGCGCGAAACCTATTCTCTATCGCTCGGCATCACGTTACTTGCAAGCCTGCCTGCGCTTTTTATTCCAGCGGATTTGTTTTATCTGATGTTTGGCGTACTTTTTATCGGCGGCATTGGGGACGCCGCCAATCAACTCATGCCCAATGCCATGGTTCCCGATACGGTCGAGGTGGATGAACTTAGAACCGGCGAGCGCCGCGAAGGCGCGATATTCGGTGCGTGGGCCTTTTGCCGTAAACTCGGCATGGCAGCGGGAGCATTTTTTGTGACAATAGGGTTGTGGGCGTTTGGTTTTCAAAGCGGGACGGACAGTGATATCCAGCAAACGGAGCTCGCCCTTACAGGGATTCGTATCACCTATTCATTGCTGCCGTTTTCGCTGTGGGTCGGCGCCATCTTTCTGCTGCGCAGGTATGACCTCAGTGAAGCGCGGTTCAATGAAATTAAAGCAAATATCCAGAACAAATGAACTCATGGGATGAGGCGAATAAATGATGCGTCAATTTCCTCAAGCGACCTGACCCCCATGAGCGCCATATCACGGCGCACGGCCTCGGCCATAATGGTCAGCGCCCTCTTGACGCCTGGCTCCCCGCCACCAGCAAGACCGTAGAGATAGGGCCGGGCAAAACTTACCGCTGTCGCGCCGAGGCTAAGCGCTTTTAAAATATCTGTTCCCCGGCGAACGCCACCGTCGAGGATGATCTCAACTTTGTCACCAACTGCCTGGACAATCTCTTCCAGCACGTCGATCGGCGCCGGGGAATGGTCAAGCTGGCGCCCACCATGATTTGAGATCATCACCGCGTTAAACCCAAGCGCTGCAGCCTGGCGCGCATCGTCGTCGCGTACCACACCCTTGATGACCGCCGGTCCGTTCCATTCACCAAGCAACCATTCGGCATCACGCCAGTTAAAGCCCGCGTGAAGCTGCTCGGCCACGAAATCAGCAAGGCTTACTGCGGGCGTATCCGCCGAAAGGTTGGCGTATTTGATCGGCGCACCGGTGAGATAATCAAGCGTCCAAAACGGCGCCTTAAGCGCCTCAAAGGTTTGGCGCGGTCCATAATGTGGCGGAATTGTAAAGCCATTGCGCGGGTCGCGCTCCCGATTGCCTGCAATTGGAAGATCGACCGTGAGAATGAGCGCTCGATAACCCGCCGCGCGGGCGCGATCCAGCATTTCCTTGACCAGCCCCCGATCCTTCCAAACATAAAGCTGGAACCATTTCGGCCCTGTGGTCAACGCCGCGATTTCTTCCATCGACACGGACGAAAGGGTCGAAAGACAGTAAACCACACCCGCCGCCGCCGCTGCTTTTGCCACGGCGCGCTCACCTTCCGTGTGGAACAGACGGTTGCCGGCGGAGGGCGAACAGAAAAATGGCTGGTCCATTTTCTGCCCGAGCAGCGTGATGGACGTGTCTACTTCATCAACGCCGGTTAGAACACGAAACAAGAGCGAATATTTGTCGAAAGCGCTTGAATTCCCAGCTAGCGTTTTTTCATCGTCTGCACCGCCATCAATATAATCGAATACCATTTTATGCGCGCGCCGCCGTGCAGCCTTGCGCAGGTCCTCGATGTTTTGACATTGGTCAAGTTTACTTTTTCTCATGAGTCCACCCACCGCGCATGTCACCATTGGGCGGTGAGCGCTGCGCCATCGTCGATTATTTCAGAAAGGCTTTGGATTTGGCCGTTACCATCCAAAAGTCCAGGATTGTCTTCGCCCTTATTTTTATACCGTAACAGCTTCATTTCAAATTTTCTTACGCTCCGCTCTTATTATAGGCGTGTCAAGAAGTAATATGGCAACGGTGCGGCAAACTACTACGGTAGGCGTTTAAAACGCGATTGAGGTGGATTTCCATGGTGGCGCTGCTTTTGGTCCTCTTGGAGCTGAAATAGGAGGTCCACTTGGTAAAATAGGTGAAAAAATTGGAGCCAAAATAGGGGGAATTGTCAGTAAAAATTTTATTGACGATATCTTCAACCAAGTCACTGCCGAGGTTGCAGCGGAACAAACTGGTCGGGCTTTCGGATTTGGATTTGTAAACATGTTTGCCTCGGCCGCTGGTGGCAGAACCACTATTTTCTTTGAAGCTAATGCATCTCCTGCCCCAATCTTTGGCAAGGTTGTTGATCATGTTAAAATACCAGACGGTACAGATGACGGCGCGGTTCCAACAAGTTGTAAGGGGTGCCATCCGGAATGATGGTGTGTCTTATGGGGCATATAAAGACACCATGTATGAGAAAGAATATTCTCACCGTAATAAGGCAGTTTATCCCATTGCTCATGTTGTACTCTGTTTTGATGTGATCCTGGCAAAGTGGTTATTCAGCTTCGGCATATATTAGCTTGCTTATTCTTACTGCCAGACTTCATGTGTTAGAATTTTCGCTGATTAATGGAGAATGGTTTGGTGGTGTATCATGAAAATTATTAACAGAAGCATAGCTAACTTATTTTAAAATTATTATGGACTCAGGAAAGCATTATGTTCGACAAGAAAATCCCCTGTAAGGTGTTTCGACTAATTGGTAATGCTTTACCGTTTATGGCGATTGCCTTTATCTGGTGGTTTTTTCTCCTTGTGTTGGGGATTGTGATTATGTTGACGTTTGATCTAGTACGTTATTTTTTCGATGTGCCATTGTTTGTCGTTTCGTTATATGAAGAGGGGGTTTTGTGGCATAGGTTTTTGCTAGTAAACGTAATTTGCCTTATGGCGGGTGTCGCTTATGTAGTTTTGGTCTATGTACCTGTCATGATAAAGGTTTGGCGGCGTCAGGCGAACAACCAAGGCAATAACTCCAACGAAGGACAGTGAGCCGGCCTTAACGTGTGCATGGCGAATTAGTATTCATGCAGCGGCAGGCGTATGGAACAGACCACGACAATGTGTTTTCCATTGGTAGTCGTCCAAATCTGCCTTCGGTTTTTTGACTTCGCTTGGCACTCCAGCTGGCGCATCACGGGGCAGGGAGGAATGCGCGCGATAGCGATTGTAGTAATCCTTGAACTCCGAGAGCTTTCGCTCGAGATCGTGCGTTGTCCAAAAGAGGACATGATCCAGAAATTCCCGCCGGATCGTGCCGATTAACCGTTCGACAAAAGGATGGGACATCGGCACGTAGGGGATGCTCTTGATTTCTTCAATTTCAAAAATGCGCAGATTAGCTTGCCACTGGCGGTAGTTGAATAAAGGATCATTGTCTGAGCTTAAGATTCTGGGCTTTCCTACGGCCGAGATGGCTCTGTTGAACATACGACACAGGGCCTGTCCATCAACGCACCCAGACTGGATGCCAAATCCGATGATCCGTCGGGTAAACTGATCCATAACAACGAGCACCCAATGAGTCTTGAGTGTGGCGGATTCGCAGCGGAACAGGTCTACGCTCCAGAGGCTGTCTTTGCTGTGACCGATGAAGGAAAGCCAGGATGGTCCGCGATTTCGTGGATCAGGTCGATAGTGTCTTGTCAGGACACGGCGCACGACGTCTTTGCCTAATTCAATATCAAAGACCAAAGATAATTGCTGGGCAATTCTGGGGCATCCCCATCTAGGATTTTTGTGCTTGGTCTCGAGAATCGCGGCGATCAATGTTTCGGATGGCCCTTTCGGCCCTGGTCTGCCTTGGCGCTTGGGCGAGAATAACAATCGGTATTTCCGGTTTTTGAGCGCTCGGTGAAACCTAAGAATGGTTGAGGGTCTAATGATGGTTGCAGATTTGGCTAACCGGGCAGGGCGCATGAGCAGTGCGAGCGCGCTCATAAGCATTCGATCTCCGGTTCTCAAGTTTGGCGCTCGTTGGCGAGATCGATTGACGATCAGAAGTTGCTGCTTGATCAGGAGTGACTCGGCAACAATAGACCTTGCCCCACCAGGACCCATAAACCTGACCAGAGTCATGACTAAGTGCGCGAAGAGTGTGAGGGAATCTCGCATGATACCAGTATAGCATTTTGGATAGCGGCACTGCCAAGAAATAACATCAGGCAGAAATTTTCGATTCGAATACTAATTCGCCATGCACAGGGTCATACGCCGATGAAATGAGTGGCCTCTGCGTTGAGGCAAGTATCGTCGAGAGATGCCACAAGATCGAATTGTGCTTTTGTCTTAGGTAATTCGTATGTGAAGAAAAACCGACAAGCCTTGAGCTTTCCCTCGTAGA
>JAJFIN010000072.1 GCA_021774955.1 Alphaproteobacteria bacterium
CAAATCCTAAAAACCCAATCGCCCCCATGATCAGGCCAAAGAATATAGCTCTCGCTTCCCCAATGCGCGGGATGACAATGCCAACCAATCCACCCTGAACAATCATGACCATCATTCCGACAAAAGTGATCGACAGTCCGACTTGTCGCTCTGTCCACTGAAACTGCTCGTAGGTAAAATAGTTCCAGGTGCTGGGATTGGCGTCGTGAGCGATTTGATAAAAGAGGACCGCAACAAAAAGCCCGATGACAACGGGATAATGCCGCAGGCTGGAAAACGCACCGATCGGATTTGCCCGTGCCAAAGAAAACGGCCGGCGTTTTTCCTTTGCCAGTGTTTCCGGCAACACAAAGAAACCGTATAGCAAGTTGATTGAGACCAGGCCTGCCGCAACAAAAAAGGGAACGCGTGCACCATAAGTGCCCAGCAAGCCGCCGATCGCAGGCCCCAGCGTAAAACCAAGTCCCCACGCCGCTCCCAAAAAGCCAAAGTTACGCGCCCGGTTCTCCGGTTTTGTCACATCGGCGATGTAGGCATTACCCGTCGAATGGGTCGCACCGGCGATCCCGGAAATTGTCCGGCCGAGAAACAACCAGGCAATGGTTGGTGCAAAGCCCATTAAAATATAGTCGAAGCCCAATGCTGCCAGCGAGAACAGCAAGATGGGACGGCGTCCATAGTGATCGCTGAGGTTGCCCATGACCGGTGCAAAGAAAAATTGCATCAGAGCATAGATGGATAAGAGCGCACCACCATAAATGGCCGCATCACTGAGACCGCTGTCGATCAGGCCGGTAACCAATTTCGGCAGAACCGGGATGATGAGACCAATGCCCATGGCATCAATGACAATAGTGACAAGAATGAAGAAGAGCGCGTTTTTACCCGGCTTTCTTGCCGCCATATTAATCTATCCCCGCGCGCTCTAACTTGGTCTGGTGTTACCCGGTTAATCCACCAAGACGGTTCATGATCGCTTCGGCTTCATTCATGGTGTTGTTGACAATATCCGCGCAAGGAAGCACATCGTGAATGGCCCCTGCTCCTTGGCCCATCGGCAGGCAGGATTTATTGATGTCCAAACCCTCTGTCATACCACCGATGCCGCCCATGACATTGTTCTGAATGGAGATCATGGCTTGTTGAGGAAACTTTTGGATGTCGTCCGGGCGCGCTTCCCAATCTAAGACATAGTCATTGTTCAGGACACGCATTGTTTTTCCAGAATAACAGCGGGACACGATAGTATCTGTTTCTTTGGCATCGACGATTGATTGTTTATAGACTGGACCGGCATGAGCTTCGTCTGAAGCAATAAAGCGTGTTCCCATCCAAACGCCTTGCGCCCCAAACGCAAGAGCCGCAGCGAGACCGCGACCGTCGGTGATGGACCCTGCTGCGATCACCGGAATATCCACCGCGTCGACGACCTGAGGAATGAGCGCCATGCCTGCCACTTTTCCGGTGTGACCTCCTGCTTCCGTGCCTTGCGCGACGACCGCGTCAACGCCAGCGTCTTGTGCCTTTTCGGCATGGCGAACAGTACCGCACATGCTTAAGACCTTCAGTCCTGCATCCTGCAGTCGTCCAAGAATTGGGAACGGCACCCCCAACCCACCGATAAAGGCGTTCGCCCCTTCTTCAATAATAATATCAACGGATGCTTCTAGCGATTCTGGCACGGCAGCTAAAAGGTCAACGCCGAAAGGTTTGTCAGTCAGCTCGCGCACGCGGCGCATTTGGCGTCTGATTTCATCGGGCGATTGGCTGGCCATGCCGAGCGTTCCATAACCGCCGGCGTTAGACACTGCGGCGCAGACTTCAGCGAACGAAACACCGCCCATCCCGGCCAGCAGAATTGGGACATCCATCCCCAGTAAGTCACATATGGGTGTGCGAAATGACATGATTGATCCTCCTTCTTATTGTTGGGAGGATTTTAATGCGGGAGCCCGACAAATGTACATCGATTTATATCGCTGAGGGAAAGCCTCAGTCGTTTCGCTGCTGCCAAGACTTCTCGATGATACGAATAGTCTCATCCCACAATCCGAGCGTACCAATTTCATTTTGGCCAAACCAACGCGCCTCAAGGGCATCGCTTCCGGCTATAGCCTCGCCTGCGACCCAATCCGCGCTGATGTCGATTAGGGTGTAGTGTTCAACAACCCCATTGTCGTTGCCTCGCGCGATACCATCAACAACATCGATCAGCATACCAACACTTATATCGATATCGGTTTCTTCCTTCACCTCCCGGTGCAAGGCTTCTTCGATTGTCTCACCAAACTCTTGTTTACCACCAGGAAGACTCCATTGACCCTGACGCGGTGGTTTGCTTCGGCGGATGAGCAAAACTTGTTCTCCTCGCCAAACGACAGCACCAACGCCGACACGGGGCCATCTTTTATCATCTGATGTTGACATTAGGTCGGCTCTCTCATCCTCGGCGGTTTATCCTTGTGAAGTACGGTAAGGCTGGTAGTAAGGTCAAGTTGATGAAATAGAGGAACATAATCTATGTGCGGACGCTATGTTCTCACTTCGCCCATTCAAGCACTCAATGATCTGTTCGGGACGCACGGCTTGCCCAATTTGGGGCCAAATTACAATGTCGCGCCGACACAGGCGATCCCCATTATTCGAGAAGAACAGAGTGGGCGACAAATTCGGTTTGCCCGCTGGGGTTTGATCCCTTCATGGGCGAAAGAGATCAATCCGCGACCGTTGATCAACGCGCGCGCTGAAACCATCACCGAAAAAGCAAGCTTCAAGAATTCCTTCAAACGTCGGCGCTGCCTCATTCCCGCCGATGGCTTCTACGAATGGCAAACAAGGGGGGATGGCAGCAAACAACCGTTTTTAATTCACGCCGCAAACAATGATCCAATTGCTATGGCTGGCATTTGGGACAATTGGATGGGGACCGATGGTGGCGAAGTCGAATCCGTTGCGATCATTACAACAAGCGCAAACAAGACATTGAAATCACTTCACCATCGCATGCCGGTGATCATCAATCCGGGAGAGTTCGAGACCTGGTTATCACATAGTCCTGATGACCGAGACGATAAGTCAGATATGTTGAAACCGGCACCGGATGATCTATTGACGGCTCACCCGGTTAGCATGCGTGTCAATCGCATTGCTAATGATGATCCAGATTTGATTAAACCGATTGAACTAGAAAGTGAAGAACCTGCGAAGAACGATGCGCCACATTCACCGCAAATGGATTTGTTTTAATTTTTTGGATGGCGCAGTTTGGTTTTCCTATCGGGCGGCCAACATAGTTCTTCTAAAAAGGCCTCCCGGTCGTTCTTAACTCTATCCAACACGGCTGGCTTCACAATCGTATCGGGATCGTACTTCGCGCTCCACCGAATAAATTCCAAAATTATCGGTGCGAGATCATAGCCTTTGTCCGTGAGCGTATAAAGATAGGAGCGGCGATTGTCCGGATCTTTTTCTTTTTTTACAATGTCAATTGACTCTAAAAACTTCAATCGATCGGCAAGTATGTTGGTGGCAAAACCTTCGTCAGCTTCCAAGAAGCTTCCATAGGTTCTTTTCTGCTTCATCAACATGTCGCGGACGATCAACAAGCTCCAGCGATCCCCGAAAGTATCGAGGGCAAAAGCGACCGGGCATCCAGTGCCGCGAAATTTACCCGGTTTGGGCATTTCACATTCCTAAATTTATTACTTGCATAACGCAAGCTATCTGATTAAAGTTCATTCACTTGCAAAATACAAGTTTATGATGACCAGCCAATTAATCCTTACTTTCTGGCGGTATTTAGCGCAACTCGAACGATGGAGACATAGCAATGTCAGGTGAAATTTATTGGCTCACGCTCACAACGATCCTCACGACCCTCTTGTTTATCCCTTATGCCGGTGTCCGTATTGCTAAGATCGGCCTCGTGCGGCTTTTAGTCAATCCACTGCCGGGCGATGACCCGTTTGACAAAGAATGGGCACACCGGGCCTATCGCGCGCATATGAATGCGTTTGAAAACTTGATTACCTTCGCCCCGTTGGCGATGGCGGTGCATGTTACGGGCACGAGCAACGAAACCACCCTCCTCGCCTGTGAGGTTTATTTTTGGGCTCGGCTCGTTCACGCCCCCTTCTATATCGTAAAGACACCGTTCGTCAGAACAATTGCCTATTTTACCGGACTTGGTGCGACGCTGACGCTGGCCTATCAATTATTGATGCCGATAATTTAGGGGATTTTCCTTTGACAGAACATCACAAGGAGTAAAAAGGGTAATGAGCTTCTTTTGGAGAAAACGCGTGAAAAAAACCGAAAATGCCGTTATCGATCACTATGGGCACGGCAATCTCCTAACGCGCATCCTTGCGGGGCTTGAAGCTTCCGGCGCGGATTTAGATAATCTCCAACCGGAAGATTTGTCACCGGTCGATGAGTTCCACCTCGGCGGACGAATTGCCACTCAATACGCCGTTTCAAAGATGTCTCTTGGTCAAAACCAACATGTTTTAGATATCGGCTGTGGGATCGGTGGTACCGCCCGGTACATTGCAAGCGAAGTGGGATGTAAAGTCACTGGCATCGATCTGACCCCAGAATATATTCAGGTAGCAAAAAAACTTGCAGAGCTGACCAAGCTCAGCCGTCTGGCAAATTATCAAACCGCAAACGCGCTTGACATGTCGTTCAAGAAAAGAACTTTCGATGCCGCGATCACCTTGCATGTCGCCATGAACATAGCAGATCGATCGGGGCTCTATAGCGAGATCGCTCGCGTGTTGAAACCTGGCGCAACATTCTGCGTCTACGATGTCATGAAAAAGAACGATGAACCGATCACCTATCCTATGCCTTGGGCACAGACA
>JAJFIN010000073.1 GCA_021774955.1 Alphaproteobacteria bacterium
GGGCGGATGGTAGAGGACCCTTACCTGTTGGAGGGTGCAGGTGACAACAGAGTTGGGATCACTCTTTATGCCTTGCCGGATGATGAGACCAAACGCAGAATTATGAATGTGATTGGTGAGCTTCTGGAAGCTGAGCCTGACCAATATGGCTATGGTGAGGGGGATCTTCATCTGACAATTCTCAGTCTTGTTGTCGCGTCTGAAGACGCCGATGTTTCACCTGAAGTCGGTAAACGGTATGCTTTGATTTGTTCAAAGGTTTTGCAAAATTCTAGACCGATCAAAGTGTTTTTTGATGGTTTAGCGCTTGCTCCTGATAGCATACTCATCAAGGGATATCCTTGCGATGAGGCGCTCACGTCATTGCGCGAAAATATCCGAGAAGAAATATTTGGATCGGGAATGGGCGGCAGTGTAGATGAGAGATACAAGATCCAGACCGCACATAATACGATATTCCGGTTTCGACATCCGCTGCGTTCAGCCAAGGCACTTGATAAGAAAGTGGACTCACTATCTCGCGCTCTGAACGGATATGCGGACTATTCGAAGGTGAGACTTTCAATTCACGATTGGTACATGAGGGAAAAGAGTGTGTCGGTGCTCAGGGAATTTTCTTCAGCAGAGTAGGAAGGGAGTGATGAATTGTAATCATGTCAACTTGGCCACATCGATTTTCTGCCCCTTGAGGGCCAATTCATTGGACGCCTTCTCATCCACAGCGTGCCGCCAACTAGGCCAAAGGCGAGCAACCAAATGGGCTTCGGTTCCGGCACCCGTTGTTCCTCTGGGGCCTTTGTTGATTGGACATCGAACGATAGAGAATAATCCCAGGTAGCCGTATTTTGTGTACTCCCCAAACCGATATGACCAAATTGATATTTTCCTGGTCCCAATGGAAGCTGCAGCCCAATTGGATTCGGTTGGAATAAACTGATCGGTCCACTGAGTTGTGTTGGAACTATTGGGAAAATATTCCCCGAAAGAATGGTGACGGTTTCTGGTCTGGCAATAGGTGTTATACGCCCAACATCGTAGATACCGTATATCGCCAGGACACTATAGCGATTATCTGGATTTGTCCGACATCGACATGCGCGAGTTGAACTTAGTTGGGTAAGACTGTGATGAAAAGTGACAGATGTCAGTCGACCAGAAGCAGGAATTGTGAAGAAAAACGAGTCGAAATCAAGGATGTTGTTTTGACTGTCTGCAAACCCCTGGCTGCCAGATACCTTGTTGATGCCCACATCAAAGTTGAAATGCGTTATCGCCATTGCAGTTGGCGAGGTTACCGCTAGGTCACCCGAAACAGCTTCGTCATAATTAATTACTGCTGCTGTTGTTGGATTGGTGAAAGTAGTGATAGCGACTAAGGCCGCCAAAACAATTTGACAAACTCTATTCGCGCCCATGGAATTCTGTCCCCGAAACACCCACACTGAATGAAAGAAATACTACTAATAGTAGGTCTTATCAAGATAAATATACTATTATATTAGTTTAGTAGCGGATTTAGTCGTGACCATTCAAATGCCTGGGGCCCAGTGCAGGGATTTATGTCTACAATACACAGAAGCGATCATTGAATATTCAAGTCAAATTCTGAACGTAAGCCTATCAATCTCGGCCATCTCCTCGGCTGAAAGCTGCCACTCCCCAGCGGCGATGTTTTGCTCGACTTGCTCGGGTGTGGTGGCACCGGCGATGACGCTGGGGATGAAATCGTGGCCCAGGAGCCAGGCGAAGGCGAGGTCGGTCATGGTGTGGTCGCGGTCTTCAGCGAAGGTCGTGAGTTTTTCGACAATCTCAAAGTTTTCATCTGTGAGGAGATTATCGGCGAGGCTTTTACGCAAGGTAAGGCGAGAATTTTCCGGCATGGTGGTGTTGCGGCGGTATTTGCCGGTCAGCATGCCGCTGGCTAGCGGGAAATAGGGCAGGATACCGACCTGGAATTGCTGCGCAGCGGGCACAAGTTCCGTTTCGATTTTGCGATCAAGGAGATTGTAGTGGTTCTGCGCGGAGATGAACTTGTTGAAACCATTGGTTTGGGCGATCCAGTGAGCATCAGCCAATTGCCAGCCGGCGTAATTGGAGCAGCCAATGTACCGCACCTTGCCCGATTGAACGAGGTCATCAAGCGCGTGAAGTGTTTCTTCAATCGGTGTTTCAGGGTCTGGAAAGTGGATTTGATAGAGGTCGATATAATCCGTACTCAGACGGGTGAGGCTTGCTTCAACCGCACGCATGATGTAGCGACGGGAACCACCCTTGTCATATTCACCGTCGCCCATGGGGAAGCCGAACTTTGTCGCCAAGACAATGTTGTGGCGCTTGGTGCCCAGCGCTTCACCGAGGAGTTTTTCCGAGCCGCCTTGGCCGCCATACATGTCGGCGGTGTCAAACAGAGTGATACCGAGGTCGAGCGCCTTTTCAACCACGGCGCGGGTACCTTCAAGGTCGAGCTTGGCGCCGAAATTATTACATCCCAGACCGATTTCAGAAACTTTGAGGCCGGACTGGCCGATCTTTCGGTATTGCATAAGTGCCTCTTAAATTTTGACTTTGACGTAGGAGCCGGGGGCGTCTTCAATCGGCTCGAGCTTGCCGTCACCGGGATGACGGGCGGGGACCATGCTTCCGGAATGCTCTGACAGCCATTGCTCCCAATAGGGCCACCAAGAACCCGGATGTTCTTCGGCCTCTTCGCGCCACTCATCAATCGTGCCACTGATATTGTCATTGGTCCAGTGCATGTATTTGTTAGCGGATGGTGGATTGATGACACCGGCGATATGGCCGGAGCCCGCCATCATAAATGTGACGGGTCCGGAGTAATGCTGGGTGGCTTTGTAAACCGAACGATAGGGGGCGATGTGGTCATCCTTGCTCGATTGCAAGAACACCGGCACCTTAACCTTTGACAGATCGAGCTTGGTGTTGGCGAAAGACATCTTGCCCTCGGCCAGCGAATTAGTCATGGAGCATTCGCGCAGATAAAAAAGATGCAGGGCTTTGGGCATGCGGGTTGAATCGGCATTCCAATAGAGCAGGTCAAAGCGCATGGGCTCCTTGCCGAGCATGTAATTGTTGACGACATAGGACCAGATGAGATCGTTCGAGCGCAGCAT
>JAJFIN010000074.1 GCA_021774955.1 Alphaproteobacteria bacterium
AAGGCCGGGGCGTTGCGAGCTTACAAATTGGCGTTTGATATCCATCCCCGCCTCCCTGGACTTGCGGCCCGTATTGAGGCGCTAACATCAGAACTTGAGGGGCGGAAAATTTGAGCCGTGAAATTACTCTAACTATCATACTCCTTATTTTGTACTGATTTCTCTTTGAACGGACCTTTGTTCTGATCCAACCATTGCAATACGCAGAAGGTTGGTTGCACCCGGTGTACCAAAAGGCATACCAGCGGTGATTACAATACGATTTCCTGGTGCGGCAAGGCGTTGTTGAAAGGCAACCCGGCACGCGCGCGCGACCATGTCATCTAGATTGTGCGCATCTTCGGTTAAAGCACAGGTCAAGCCCCAGCCAATCGCCAAACGCCGTGCAGTGTCCTGGGAGGGTGTGAGAACCAGAACTGGTGTGTCAGGACGCTCGCGCGAAGCGCGCATGGCGGTTGACCCAGTTGTTGTGTAGCAGACAATCGCAGCAGCGCGCAGCGTGTGTGCAACCTGATGGGCTGCGGCCGTTATTGCATCAGCCGTTGTCGGTTCGGGATCTGTGCGCTGTGCGTCGATGAAACTTCGATAGGTTGGGTCACGTTCAGCGGTGCGGGCAATCCTGTCCATGGTGGCAACTGCTTCAACAGGGTATGAGCCAGCTGCTGATTCCGCCGACAGCATGATGGCATCAGCTCCTTCAAAAACGGCATTGGCGACATCACTCACCTCGGCACGGGTAGGAATGGGGGAAGTAATCATGGATTCAAGCATTTGCGTGGCTACAACACAGGGCTTGCCTGCTGCGCGGGCAGCGCGGGTGATCTGTTTTTGAATGCCGGGAACGGTATCGAGCGGCATTTCGACACCTAGATCGCCTCGGGCGACCATAACAGCGTCAGCCTCGCCGACAATAGCGTCCAAAGTTTTGACAGCAGCAGGCTTCTCAATTTTTGCCAGCAATGCAGCCCGACCCTGGATGAGCGTACGAGCCTCGGCAAGGTCATCCGGTTTTTGCACAAAAGACAGAGCGACCCAATCAACGCCGATGTCCAACGCTGCTGCAAGGTCCGCCCGGTCTTTCCCCGTCAGCGGAGAAATCGGCAGGATCAGATCTGGGACGTTTAACCCCTTGCGATCAGATAGAGTGCCACCAGAGACGACCTTAGTATGGATCTTCCCCTTTTTGACTTCAGAAACGCGTAGCCGAATGCGCCCATCGTCTAAGAGAAGTTTTGCACCTGATTGGGCTGCTTTGAATATCTCTTCATGCGGAATATGAACTCGCGATGCGTCACCCGGCGTATCTTCAAGATCAAGCGTGAACTCACTGCCTGTTTGAAGTTCTGCACTTCCACCTTTCAGTCGACCTACGCGCAATTTTGGCCCTTGCATATCGGCAAGAATGCCAATTGGATGACCGAGGTTTGTTTCGACATCGCGAATGGCTTTGTGTAATTCCGTTAACAATTCGTGACTGGTATGGCTCATATTGATGCGGAATATATCAGCCCCGGCTTCAACTAACTGAGCTATCTTATCAGATGTGTTTGAAGACGGTCCGAGCGTCGCGATAATTTTTGAGTTGCGCTCACGTCGCATATTCAATTCCTATTTGTCTGCCGATCTTCGCCGGCGGGAGCAAAGTTCATCAAATCATGTCGCCAATCAACTGCTAGTCCAGTATCAATTTCCATAAAGCCTGCGGAATTGTATCCGCGTATCCGACAGTTTTCTCGGCCATGAATCGTAAAGGAATGTTCGGAAACACAGAACTGACGGCTTCCTTTCCATAATCCGCCTACTTCATAATGCACCGCGTATATATAATAATACCTGGATGATAAATCGCCTTCCAGCGCTGTTACACAAGCAGAGGGTTCAATCGTCCACCAGCCTTCTGATATCCAGGTCATGCCATTTGGGTAGCCAATGGCAAGGCCAGTCGGGTTTTTTGTTTCATTACAGATTGTTAAGTCAGCGTTTGCGGAGGGAGCGGATCTCAACAACAGCAAAGTACCAATGACAGCACAACGCAACATTTGAGACACTTTTTTGTTCATCCGTGAGCGCATCGAAGCCGTTGGTTTGTCTTCACTATACTGGGCGAGATGAAACCATAGATGAGGATGACGACAAAGTCGTTAAATTTTCCAAACCCCGTCGGCTCATTCTGAATTGATGTGGAATTAGAAAAATGAGAGTCAATCGGGGTGGTCAAAAAAACCCCAAATTCGTGATTTCGGTCATTCTCAGTATTATGCCGGTTTGACCTTGTGGCGTTTTGAATGAACATTGTAATACGCACGTGAGCGGACCGCGACCGACCTCCATTAGAACGACCCCCATTAGAATATAGATTTTGATGCCGTACCAACTTCTTCAAGAAACGGGTGATTCCCAATTTATCTTTCTTTGCGATCATGCATCAAGCGCCATGCCGCAGGGATATGGATCACTCGGTCTGGACACTTCTTTTTTTAAGCGGCACATCGGTTGGGACATTGGTGCTGCGGACGTGACGCGGCGATTAGCTCTCCACTTTGGTGCGCCCGCCGTCTTAGCCGCCTATTCAAGGTTATTGATAGACCTTAATCGGGGTTTGGATGATCCGACCTTGGTTATGAAGCTTTCAGATGGAGCCATTATTCCTGGTAATCGGGATGTTGATGGCAAGGAGATTTCGAATAGGATCGGACGATACTATCAACCTTATCATCGGGTTGTGGATCAGCTCATCGACCGTGCTCTTGAAGATGGGCTGGTGCCCATACTTATTTCCATCCACAGTTTTACACCATCATGGCGAGGCATAACACGGCCCTGGCATATCGGTCTGCTTTGGGACAATGATGACCGAGTCTCAAAAAAATTGTTTCGGCAGTTTTCGTTGGACTCTGACATTGTTGTTGGTGACAACAAGCCTTATTCAGGTGCTTTGAAGAACGATTGTCTGTATACCCATGGAACAAAGAAGGGTTTGCCTCATGTGCTCATTGAAATACGACAAGACCTTGTCGATCAACCAAATGGCGTTACTGTCTGGTCGGAGAAAATTTCCTGCGCTTTGGAGCCGCTAGCCGAAGACAGCGAGCTAAGAGAAATCAAAAAAATGGGATCAAAAACGGATCAAAGGTTGTGACGATAACTGAGGAAGAAAGTATGGATAAGTCTACGCAGGAAAGACTTGAAGCAGCAGCATTTCGTCGGCTTACAAGCCACTTTCAAAAACGCCCCGATGTACAGAACATAGATCTCATGGTGTTGGCTGGGTTCTGTCGGAATTGCTTGTCGGATTGGTACCAAGAGGCTGCTGAGCAAGAAGGTATTTCTATGACCAAGGCGGACGCCAGAGAGGCTGTTTATGGTATGCCTTATGAGGAATGGAAGGGGAAGCATCAGCGCGAAGCGACACCGGAACAACTTGCCACTTTTGAAGCTTCGCAGAAAAAGTAATCCACAAGATTTTCTGAGAAAGCATTTGATGCGGCGGCCTGTGCTCGATAAGGTCCGCGGCCGTTTCCTGCATGCCGAAATTTCAAGGAGAAAGCATTTATGGCCGACAAAAAGGGCAATCCCGGCGGTATTGCAGCTGGACAATTGAGGTCTATTATCGAGCGCATCGAGCGTCTCGAAGAAGAAAAAACAGCCCTCAGCGCAGATATTCGCGAGATCTATGCTGAGGCCAAAGCTAACGGGTTTGACGCGAAAGCGATGCGGCAGATTGTTCGAATTCGCAAATTAGAGCCGACTGAACGTCAAGAACAAGAGGCGATTATTGACCTTTACATGCACGCCCTTGGAATGGCTGAGTGAGCGATGGAGTATCGTGCTTAATTATCCGTTCCGGTTCTGCGTACGTCGAGCCCAAGATCGCGGACTTTCCTGTATAGAGTTGATCGTCCAATGCCAAGGCGACGAGCGACCTCGGACATTTGCCCACTGTATTTATCAATTGCCATTCGTATGAGTTCACCCTCGATATCTTCAAGTTTACGCATGTGGCCGTTGTCATCCAGCAGTGACACGGCTTCTGCGCCCAGGAGTCCAATCGATTGAGCAAGGGAAGAGACTTCGGCGTTTTCTTCATAAGCGGGTGTTGTAACGATGTTTGGCCGCGATGAATCTCTTGATTCAGACGCGTTTTCATCTGCTTGTGGCGTCACTGAATCATCGCCTGCGGCAATAGATGTGTGTACCGCAGTCGCAACGGGTGTTGGGATTGGTGTTTTGGTGAAGTTTGCGATTTGAGGAAAGTCTTGAATGCGGAGATGATCGTCGTCACACAAAACGACAGCCCGGAAAACTGAATTTTCCAACTGGCGGACATTTCCCGGCCACTGATAGGTTTCCAGCATTGATAAGGCCGCTTGATCAATACCAATCACACGCTTGTTTTCCTCTGATGAAAACCGATGAATGAAATGACTGGTTAGATCTTCGAGGTCTTCAATTCGTTCACGCAAAGGTGGTATCCAAACAGGGAAAACATTTAGGCGGTAATAGAGGTCTTCGCGGAAGTCACCACTTTGGGCCATCTCTAGGAGGTCACGATTGGTTGCTGAAATCAAACGAATATCAATCTTCGTTGGTTTTTTGGAACCGACTGGATCAATTTCACCTTCTTGCAGCGCGCGAAGAAGTTTGACCTGCATATCGAGACGGAGTTCACCGATTTCGTCTAGAAAGAGAGTGCCACCATCTGCTTC
>JAJFIN010000075.1 GCA_021774955.1 Alphaproteobacteria bacterium
GCCATGACACCCTCATCAGTGAATAGATAATGTGATGCCCGACTCTGTGCGCAAAGAAGTCCGGTTGACAAGCCATAAACCGAGGTCAACGGTGGGAGTACACAAAGCTCAATAATAAATCGCGGGAGGTTGACAATGGCCGAACCAAAAGCATGCCTTGTTATTGGTGCAGGCGATGCAACAGGTGGCGCGATTGCCCGCCGGTTCGCTCGTGAAGGGTTTGAAACCTGCGTCACCCGTCGCCACGCCGATAAACTCGCGCCGCTCGTTGAGGCCATCGAAGGTGAAGGCGGCAAAGCCCACGCCTTTGGCAGTGATGCCCGTGAAGAAGACCAAATGATCGACCTTGTCGCCAAGATCGAACGCGATGTTGCCCCCATCGAAGTGGCTGTTTTTAACATTGGCGGCAATGTCAATTTCCCGGTCACGGAGACAACCAGTCGCGTTTATTTGAAAGTCTGGCAGATGTGCGCCTTTGCTGGTTTTCTCATGGGCCGCGAAGTTGCCAAGCAAATGTTGCCGCGCGGGCAGGGCACAATCCTGTTCACCGGCGCGACGGCGAGCGTACGCGGCGGTGCCGGTTTTTCAGCCTTTTCCGGTGGCAAACACGCTCTTCGCGCGCTGGCCCAAAGCATGGCGCGCGAACTCGGGCCTCAAGGCATTCATGTCGCCCATACCATCATCGATGGCGCTATCGACACACAGTGGATTGCAGAGAGATTTCCTCAAGCCTATGCCTTAAAGGATCAAGACGGTATTCTAAACCCGGATCATATCGCTGAAGCTTATTGGCAATTGCATGTGCAGCCGCGCAGTGCCTGGACCCACGAACTTGACCTAAGGCCGTGGATGGAAAGTTTTTAAGGAAATAAAAATGACATTTGTCGACATACTAAGCCGCCCACTCCCCCTTCCCAACCACCCGATAAGGATACCCTAGGGGTGGTTGGGAAGGGGGAGTGGGCGGTTAAGCCAACCGTGAGGAAATAAAAATGACAAAAAAACTTGAATTCTTTTTCGATGTCGGCAGCCCGGCCAGCTACCTCGCCTACACCCAGATTGAAAAAGTCGCTGATAAGGCAGGGGCGGAACTGGTCTGGTGTCCAGTTCTTCTTGGGGGTGTTTTCAAAGCAACAAACAATCAAAGCCCGATGATGGTCCCGGCCAAAGGTAAGTGGATGGGCCTGGACATGAAGAACTTTGCCAAGCGCTACGGCGTGCCGTTTGAAAGCAATCCCTATTTCCCGATCAATACGCTGACCCTGATGCGCGGCGCGGCTGGTTATCTCGGCAGCGATAAGTTTTCAAAATATGTTGCGGCAATATACGATGCTATGTGGGCTCATCCGAAGGACATGAATGATCCCGATGTTGTTGCTGAGGTTTTGACCGGGGCAGGTTTCGATAAAGATGAGTTCACAGCGCTTGTTTCCAATCCCGACGTAAAGAGCAAGCTCAAGCAAGACACTGAGGAGGCCATTGAACGAGGCATGTTTGGGGCACCCACCATGTTTGTCGGCGATCAAATGTTCTTTGGTCAAGACCGCTTGGATTTTGTCGCCGAAGCTTTGGCTTAGTCACAACAATTGCGCGGGCTCAGGCGATGTGATAGGACCAAGCGATCTCAATCCAGTAGGCCTATAATCCGTGAGCGGTCCTTTAGATCTCATTGTCAGAAATGGCACTATCGTCAACCACGATGGCCGCATTCGAGCAGACCTGGGTATCCTCGACGGTAAGATTGTAGAAATCGGTGACCTCGCGTCACGAGACGCGAGCGAAGTGATCGATGCCATAGGTCTTCATATCTTGCCCGGCGTCATCGATACCCAAGTTCATTTCCGCGAGCCAGGCCTAGATCACAAAGAAGATCTGGAGACCGGCAGCCGCGCTGCCGTCCTAGGCGGGGTGACTGCCGTGTTCGAAATGCCGAACACCAAACCCAACACCACGACGGCAGAAGCCATCAACGACAAGATCGAACGGGCAAACCACCGCATGTTTTGCGACTTCGCTTTCTATGTCGGCGGGACAATCGAGAACGCCGAGCACCTTCTGGAGCTCGAACGCTTGCCCGGCGTCTGTGGCGTCAAAGTTTTCATGGGCTCGTCAACCGGCAATCTCTTGGTTGCCGACGATGAAAGCATGGGACAGATCCTAAAACACGGTACACGTCGCATGGCGATCCATTCAGAAGATGAATTCAGGTTGAGAGAACGCCGTGAAGAAGCCAAAGTTGGTGAGGTTCATACCCACGCTGTTTGGCGGGATGCAGAAACCGCTATTCAGTGTACCAAGCGTTTATTGAGCCTCGCTCGTAAATTCGGACGGCGTATTCACGTTCTGCACATATCGACCGCCGATGAGATGATCTTGCAGAAATATCACAAGTATATCGACACTGTCGAAACAACACCGCAACACCTCACCCTGGCCGCGCCTGAATGCTACGACAAACTTGGCACCTATGCGCAGATGAACCCACCGATCCGCGATGTCAGTCATCGCGCGGGCATTTGGCATGGAGTATCTCAAGGCATCGTCGATGTCTTGGGCACCGACCATGCGCCTCATTTGCGTGAAGAAAAAGACAAGACTTATCCGACCTCGCCTTCGGGTATGCCCGGTGTTCAGACTTTCGTGCCCATCATGCTTGACCACGTCCATGCCGGGCGCCTGTCGCTAGAGCGATTTGTTGACCTAACCTCCCACGGGCCCAATCGGATATTCGGCATCGCCGGCAAAGGGCGTATCGCGGCTGGATATGACGCGGATCTAACCCTGGTTGATTTGAACGCTAAACGCACCATCGAGCACAAGAACATGGCTTCTAAATGTGGTTGGACCCCCTTTGATGGCGTTGAAGTAATCGGATGGCCCATCGGCACCATCATCCGCGGAACCAAGGTCATGTGGCAAGATGAGATCTTGGGAACTGCGATTGGCGAGCCGATACGCTTTCAAGACACGCTAAACGCGTAAAATCTGCTGCTTTAGTTTGCGCGCCTGATAGACGCGCCGGTCAAACTATGTAAGATGCAGAAAAACTTGCGATCAAGCAAATCCAAGAATGTGGGGATGCCATGGGAAAAACATTTCGTGCGCTCGTCATCGATAAAGATGGTGATGACCAAGTTGTTGAGGAACGACAACTAACAGACGATGATCTGATGGCTGGCGATGTCGTCATCGATGTCAGTCACTCAACGGTCAATTACAAAGATGGTCTGGCCATATCTGGCGCCGCACCGGTCGTTCGCAAATTCCCCATGATCGGCGGTATTGATCTCGCGGGCACGGTGGCGCGTTCAGACTATCCCGGCATCATGCCCGGCGACCGCGTTGTCGTGAACGGTTGGGGACTAAGCGAACGCCACTTCGGTGGTTATGCCGAACGCGCCCGCGTCAATGGCGATTGGGTTGTTTTACTGCCAGAGAAGTTTTCATTTGAGCGTGCCATGGCCGTTGGCACCGCTGGTTACACCGCCATGCTCTGCGTGATGGCGCTCGAAGAACAAAACATCACGCCCGATCAAGGACCGATATTGGTAACCGGCGCTTCGGGTGGTGTTGGTACCGTCGCGATTTCGATACTCGCTAAGCTTGGCTATGAAGTGCACGCCTGCACCGGGCGGGTGAGCGAAGCAGGCTTCCTGAAAGATCTCGGCGCAACAGAAATCATCGACCGGGCTGAATTCTCTGACAAAGCCAAACCGATGGGAGCTGAGCGTTGGGCCGGTGCCGTGGACGTTGCAGGCGGCAACACGCTCGCCAATGTCATCTCGCAGATTAAATATAACGGCGCGGTCGCTGCTTGCGGACTGGCCGATAGCATGAACTTGCCGTCCAGTGTCGCACCGTTCATTCTCAGAAACGTGACTTTGACCGGAGTTGATTCTGTCATGGCCCCGCGCGAGCGACGCACGGCCGCTTGGCATCGCTTGGCCGAAGATTTGGATTTCGACAAATTGGAGGCCTTGTCTGAGACCATCGGCCTGTCCGATGTGCCCAAAGCGGCAAAGGATATCCTGGCGGGCAAGGTACGCGGACGTTTGATCGTCGACATAAAAAAATAAAACTCGTTTAAGCGCCCAAAAGCGGTCAATATAATAAGAAAAACACCGGGGAGATTTATGCCAAACGATATTGGCTCAGTACCGTTTCGCGAAGCCTATTGGGCTGATCGTGCTGTCAATATCGACGAGCAATCCGACGGCTCGCTTGTATTGACCTCAGGCCATCTGCCCGGCGATCCGCCAAGCAATCTCATCGAGCCGTTTCGCAAATGGGCTGACCTCCATCCCGACCGCGTTTGGCTCGCGGAGCGTGACGACAATGGCGAATGGAAAAAGATCACTTATGCCGAAGCCAATGCCCGGCTGAACACCATTGCCAGCGCGCTCATCAATCGCGGGCTGGGGCTGGATGGCGACCGCTATGGGCCGTTGATGATCCTGTCCGGCAATTCCATTGAACATGCGCTGATGAGCTACGGCGCGATCTTAGCCGGCATGCCAGCAGTGCCGGTATCGCGCGGCTATAGCTTGATGAGTTCAGACTTTGCTAAGCTCAAATATGTCTTCGATCTGATCGAACCTAAAATGATCTTTGTCCAAAGCGGTCGACAATTCGAGAAGGCATTGCAACAATTGGATCTCACGGGTGTTGACGTCGTCTATTACAAAGACCCGCCGGAAACGATCAATGCGATACCCTTTGATGAACTTACCTCTGGCAATGTTGGGCCGGCCGTAAACGAAGCCTCTGATCGATTGAACTTCGATACGGTCGCCAAATATCTCTTCACTTCCGGCTCAACCGGCATGCCTAAGGCGGTCATCAATACGCATCGCATGATGTGTGTGAATTCGACCATGGGCAAGAACCTGTCGACCGATCCAAACCCGCCCCCGCAGGTGCTGCTTAACTGGCTACCATGGAACCATACCTTTGGTGGCAATTCAGTTTTGAACGGCATCACCGCTAATGGCGGTTCGCTTTATATTGACGATGGCATGCCGGTGCCCGGCGCCTTTGATCGCACGGTCAGAAATCTCCGAGAGGTCGCGCCAACCGCTTATTCGAGCGTGCCGGTTGGCATTGCCATGCTCACTGACGAACTGGCCAATGATGTTGCCCTAAGGCGTAATTTCTATTCCAATCTACGCACGGTCGGATATGGCGGCGCGGTCTTGAGCCAGGATGTGTTTGAACTTTTCCAACGCACGACCATTGCTGTAACTGGCGAGCGCATTTCTGTCGCCTCGGGTTATGGTGCCACTGAGACTGCGCCGGGCATCATGCGCGTTCATTGGTATACGGAACGCATGGGGCTTTTGGGGCTTCCAATTCCGGGCTGCGAAATCAAACTCGCGCCGGTCGGCAGTAAATATGAGGTGCGTGTGCGCGGCGATTGCGTGACACCGGGCTATTACAAACGACCCGACCTCACCGAAAAAGCCTTTGATGAGGACGGCTTCTATTGCCTAGGCGACGCGGCGAAATTCGTCGATCCGAACGATCCCTCGCAAGGCCTGGTTTTCGATG
>JAJFIN010000076.1 GCA_021774955.1 Alphaproteobacteria bacterium
ACACTGCAGAACTATACCGGTTTGGCGTCGATGGCATTATCACCAAACCAATCAACGAAGAAATACTTCGTCAGCAAGCTGAGAATCTAATTTACGAAACCCGGTATCACTCTCGTCTTGCTGCGCGTTATCATTTGGAATTTCCTGATGCGGTCCGTGATGCCCTCACGGGACTTTACACTTATGGTTTTTTCATGGATCACCTCTCGCTATTGGCGAAGGATGCGCAACAACAAAAAGTCTGCCTCACATTAGGCATGATAGATGTTTGCGAAATGTCCAAAATCAATGCTCAGTATGGCTACGCCGCCGGCGATCAATTGCTTCGGCAATTAGGTAGTTTAGTCGGCCGGCTTGTTCGCGGTGAGGATCTTTGTGCACGATATGGTGGCGAGGAAATCGCTATCATTCTGCCGCGGACGTCAATAAAGAACGCCCTCATTCCTCTCAAACGGATAGCCGCGACGATAAATGCAACTGAGTTCTACCTACCTGATCACGCCGAGGCGATACGGGTTTACGTCACAATGCATACGGCGGAGCTTGAACAGACCGAATCTGTACAAGGTTTCATCGATCGCACCCGTTCATCGATCACCAATTGTCAAAGCTGATCCGCATCGAAATTGACGCTACCAATCCAATAGCGTTATCTTATCCAAATGAAAATCGATATCGTGTCAGATACGATCTGTCCTTGGTGCTATGTGGGCAAGCGCAAGCTCGAGCAGGCCTTGATCCAATTCAAAGAACAATACCCAAAAGAGCCGCTGGACGTAAAATGGCGCCCTTTTCAACTTGACCCAAGCATTCCCGCAAAAGGCGTCGATCGAAAAGCCTATCTCACGCGGAAGTTTGGCACAGATGGAAACTCCAAGCAGATTTATCAGGCTATCCTTGAAGCTGGCAAGGGCGAAGGCATCGAGTTTGCTTTCGATGAAATCGAAGTCACACCAAACACCATCAACTCCCATCGATTGATCCGATGGGCTGCAAGTGCGGGTGTTCAACATGAAGTCGTAGGACTTCTTTTTGCTGCTTATTTTGAGCATGGTCGAGACATCGGAGACACAGGTGTTCTTGAAGAAATTGCCGAACAGGCTGGAATGGATCGAAATCTTGTAGGCGACCTACTCGCCAATGAAACCGACTGCGACCTCATCCAGAAAGATGACATGCTCGCTCGCGAGATGGGAATCTCCGGCGTCCCAACGTTCTTAATCGATGGTAAAATGGCCATCTCCGGCGCCCAGGAAGCCGCAACACTCCTGAAGGGCTTCAGCCGTGTCATGGAATCGCGTGATGCTTAGGCGTCAATAGAGTCCGGTTCCATACCAGGTCGCAAATTCCGCAAAGTTAGGTGCTTGAAAGGCATTCACTTTTGGATCGACAGCAACCTGAACGATCGCTGTCTTGCCGCAAGCGAGCGCTCGCTCCATAGCCGGAGCTATTTCCTCTGTACGCTCAACATACTCGCCATGGGCCCCATAGGCTCCGGCGATTTTGTCAAACCGAGCGCCACCCCATTTTACCTCTGTGTCTTGGTCCTCACCGAATGCCATCAGTGCCGGTACATGTTCCATACCCCAAGCTGCGTCGTAATTGATGACGCACACGATAGGCAGGTTTTTTCGGACTGCTGTTTCAATCTCAGAAATATGAAATTGAAACGCTGAATCCCCGGTGATCAAACAGACCCGCCGTGAATTACCGACCGCCAATTGAGCCCCAATGGCATAAGGCAGACCAGCCCCTAGATGACCGAACTTCGATGTCCAAAGATAATCGCGGCTACGGATTTCATGATAGGCAAATTCCCACAAAGAGGTGCACCCTCCATCGCGCACAATAACAGCATCGTCCGGCAAGCACTTTGTCGTTTCCAAAATCATGCGACCCGGATGGATCGGGTATGTATCTGGGGCGGCTTCCAGCAACGTCCGGCGTTCAGCGGCGAATGAGCTACGCCACCTGTCAATCTGGTCTGAAGGTCTTGCGATATCGAGCGTCTTCAATTCATCGACAAGCTGGGGCAGCACATCATTCAGATCACCAACAAGCGGAACATCAATCGGACGGTTCACCCCAATGTTGAGCGGGTCTCGTTCAACATAAATCCATTTCCGATCCTTGTTCCCTTCTTTCCAGTGATAGTCAGTTCCATAATGGACCGGCTCGCCAATCCCCGTTCCGATGGCCAACACGACATCTGCTGCGGCAATTGCTTCATTGGCCTGGGCACTCGCATAAGGCAAAACCTGGCTATCGGTCTCAGGCATGGCGCCTCGCCCGCCCCAAGTTGGGATCACCGGACATTTTAGACGCCTCGCAATCGTCTCGAGGTGATCATGGCCACGGGATGTATGAACGCCCGTCCCGCAGAGAATAATCGGAAGCTCAGCATTGGCAATCAAGCCTGCCGCTGCTCTAACTTGCTGAGGATCTGCTAATTGACGCACGACACGATATTGTTCCGGCGCAGGCGCTGGTAAGAACGGACACTTTGTATCGAGATGATCCTCGGGTAGTTCGATATATACCGGCCCCGGCGTGCCTGAAGTTGCATGGCGAAAGGCTTCGTGAAATACATCGTCCACTTGATCTGCAAATTCAATAATCCCCACATATTTCATCGCCGGGCGAAAAAATTCGGGTTGGTGCGTATACTGAAATTGACTGCGGCGAACACGCGCATCGAAGCGTCTCGCCCGTTGACCGGCAATAAAGATCACCGGGATCTTTTCCTTCGATGCGCAGATTGCCGCAGGTAAAAGATTAGCAACTCCTGGTCCTTCATTTCCGCAGATCACGGCGGGTCGACCCGTCATCCGAGCCATAGCATCGGCCATGAAAGCGCCAGCGGATTCATGATGAGGCGCAACCACATCCCAATCGCGGCTTGAAGCTTCACGCAATAAATGCTGAATAGCCGGATCCGGTATGCCGAAAAGACTGTGAATCCCTTCAGCTTCTAATAGGTCAATAATTCTTACCGGAACGGAAGTTTGATTGGATTTGGAATCTATATTGGTCATGGCGCAGTCCTTCCACCTTGATGTCGCGATAATTTAACATCATCGGATACGCCAGCAATGTGTTGAATCAATGCAGATTACATTTGCACTACACGACTTGCGTATTGTCTTCCGCCACAGCTGCCAGTTTCTTCAGGAATTTCTCTGCACCTTCTAAACGTTCTTCCGGCAGATCCCAGGTCTTGGCGAATACAAGTCGGTGATCTGGTCTTAGTTTCAAGCGCGCTTGCTGCACGCTGATCATATCGATAAGACCTGCAGGGTTGGGAAAGGAATTATTTCGAAACGAAACAAGACACCCTTTTGGTCCCGCATCGAATTTCCCGACATTTGCGCGACGACAAAGAGCTTTGATGGCGACGATCTTCAGAAGATGTTCAACCTCTTCAGGAAGAGGCCCAAACCGATCAATAAGCTCACCACCAAAGCTATCAATTTCCTCACGTGATGCGAGCTCAGCTAAACGTCGATAGAGTGCCATCCGCACGGTAAGGTCGCTGATATATTGTTCTGGAATGAGCACCGAAGTGCCAAGGTTGATT
>JAJFIN010000077.1 GCA_021774955.1 Alphaproteobacteria bacterium
GCCCCTCCTTGAGCGCCTGGACCACCAAATGATCGCTGTTGTTGCCGACCTTTGAAAGTCGCCATTCTAGTCGTCTCCCTGACGTGAAAATCCCTCTATGGGTAACAACAATAACAGGCAATCGCCTGATACTTAAGCCAGAATTGAGATTTGACTGACCTTTCTGCAGCCATGGTTAATTTGAACGTCTTTTGAATATGCCGGTTTGAATTGAGGCTTGACATCATCATTCAATATATTAGTGTATACTTACGTTAGTGAATACTTTAGGTTATAAACATTATGCAAAACCTAGACAATATATTCTTCGCTCTGTCCGATCCGACCCGCCGCGATGTGCTCGAGCGGATTCGAAATGGCCCCATGCCTGCGGGCAAAATCGCTGAAGGCCTTCCGGTCACGCGGCCGGCTGTCTCACAACATCTTCGGATCTTGAAAGATGCTGAGCTCATTCAGGAGCGCCGTGAAGGCACAAAGCGCATTTACGGGCTGAACCCTCTTGGCCTCGAAGCGTTGAAGGAATTCTTTGACGATTATTGGTCGGTGGCTATGACGCGCTTCAAAGACTTTGTCGAAACCGAAGAACCCTGATCGATACATACAGACCAAATTATGATTAACGAGCAAATATAGGAGGACCTTAACAATGCTTGCCAAAACAACCGACCTGGAAATTGCCCCTGTCGAACTACAGTTTGACCTGGCCTGCACGCCCGAGCGGGCATTTAAAGCGTACACGGATCAGATCGATAAGTGGTGGCCCTTGGATACGCACTCCGTTGATGGCCCCAAGGCTCAGACCTGCTGCTTCGAGACGGAAGTTGGCGGCCATATCTATGAAATCCTTGAAAATGGCGACAAGAGTATCTGGGGAACCGTGCTGGCTTGTTCGCCGCCTAATGCGATCCGTTATTCATGGCATCCGGGCCGGTCGCCGGATGTTGCTACAGAAGTAGAGGTAACCTTTACGTCTGTGGGCGACAAAACCCACATGACGCTGGTCCATCGAGGCTGGGAATCCTACGGGGAGAGCGGCCAAGCGTTCCGCAATCAGTATGTCGGCGGCTGGAAGTCGGTTATTGGCGATTATTTTCGCCGGTTTGTTGAATAAAACCACCTTGTTGCCGTAATACCCCTTGAAAATAAAGCCCCTCTCCCCATTCCATTGAGAGGGGTTTCTTCTGTCGTTATGATAGCCCGTTTACAGAAACCGGTATTGGAATGGTCTAATGCTTAGTGAGTGATCGATGTGTTGTCGATTTTCTCGGGGTGCCGCACCCGAAGTGACTCGGTTGAAAAATCGGGTCATACTGAGACCGGAACAATGAGTCTTTGATAAAGCGACCATAGGTGGCGGGTTGCATAATTGGGGTCTGATCCAATGACCGAGTTGGAAGAAGAAGCACCAGGTGTCACGCGAAAATTGACGACAATTTTCCATGCGGATGTCTGTGGCTATAGCCGCTTGATGGAGCAAGATGAGGTCGCGACTTTGTCCGCGCTCAAGGAATGCAAATCGGTCACGGCTCGATTTTTAGACCGCCATCGCGGACGGCTCATTAACTGGACCGGCGATGGCTTGCTGGCTGAATTTGCCAGTGTTGTTGAAGCCGTTCAGTGCGGCGTTGAAATCCAGAAAGAACTCAAAGCCCGCAACGATCTGTTAGAAGATGACCGCCGCATGGATTTCCGGATTGGCATCAATCTTGGCGACGTTATGGTCGATAATGAGGAGCTGTTTGGCGAAGGTGTGAACATCGCGGCGCGGCTTCAGAGCATCGCACCGGTCGGTGGGATCTTGATGTCGGGAACGGCCTTCGACCAAGTGCGCAACAAACTCTCACTCGAATTTGATTTTATGGGCCGGCAATCGGTCAAAAACATTGCCGAGCAAATTCCGGCCTACGCCGTGGTGCTAGACCCGAACACACGACCCTCCAGCCAACGCATGAACAGATCGACCGAAGCACGCGACGATTATCAAATGGATGGTAATCCAGGCTCCATTGGCGCACCGCCACCTCCAGGAGCCGCGACGGAAGGCGATGCACAGACGATCTTTCCTGGGCCCTATGCGGGCTTCTGGCGCCGATCCGTCGCCTTCTTGATCGACTGGGGCTTGGTCATGGTCGTGGCTTTCACGCTGAGTGATTTAACCGGTGGCGATTTCGAACCGTTTATGCCGCTGGCCTATGTGCTTTATCTCGGTGCTTTTGAAAGCAGCACCTGGCAAGCATCGATCGGTAAGAAAGTTCTCGGTATCCAGGTCGTCGATTTGCAAGGGCGGCGGTTAGATATCTTCCATGCACTTGGCCGCAACTTCGCTAAATTGCTTTCCATCCTGACGCTGTTTTATGGCTTTGCCATGGCCGGATGGAGCCAGCGCAAGCAAGGACTTCATGACAAGATCGCCGATGCGATGTTGATCGACGTCGATGGCTTGCCCCAAGCCCACGTTGAGATTTAGAAACGTTCTCATTTAACCGCCCGGCCCGCGCGGTGGGTCATCCCTCATGGGCCGCTTCCCTTCGCAACCATGGTAGCCCTTCGGGTGGTTGCGAAGGGAAGCGGAGCGTGTACGGAGTATCCATCAACCCTCCTATCGTCACCCCACAACACCCACAATTGTCATCCCGCTACTTGATAGCGGGATCCAACTGAGTCGCAACCTCCCCTGGACCCCGCGGTCAAGCCGCGGGGTGACATAAAACATAACGTACACGGAGCACTCATCAACCCTCATTATCAGCGCAATAAGACGCCCGATCCAAATCCTCCCGCGCGCAGCGCTCGTCGCGCATCGTGCGCCAGCGGACATATTGCTCCGCCTTGGCCAGATCGGGATCTTCTTCGCCCTTGAGCCAGAACCGGAACCAATCGAGATTGCGGGTCGCCGATTCTTTTTGGATACGGGGTATCGTAATGTTGTGACCGGTTTTAGGGTACACGATAAATTCCGTGGGCATTCCGGCGCTCTGAGCTGCCTTCGGATAGGAGAGCATGCCAACCGCAAAACTTTTCGCCCCAGCTTCGAACATAACAGCGGTATTGAGACCACGGAAATGAAGTGTCGGCGACAGATCGATATATCGTTGTGGGTCCTCGTAAAGGCTAGCGCCGTCGCCGAAAACAACATCGTGAGTCACTCGGTTAAGACGGCCCGGCATCAGATCATAAACCGTAACCATATTTCCGCCGCCTTCAGCAAAGGAACCCGCCCGAAATTGATTCGACCGTGTCATGACCAACGGTGCTAGCCAGGCACCATGGCTGTGGCCTGAGAGCCCTAGACGGTCAGGGTCCGCAACGCCCTGCTGCACCAAGTATTCTATACCGCTAGTTATGTCATCAACCGCCTCGCCGTCTATATTTTTAGGATCTCTAAATTCGTCACCATACGTCACTGTGCCTCGATAGTTGGGCAGAAAAACCGAAAAGCCGTTTAATGCATAGACTTCAAACGGATAAGGCCAGACGCCGCCATAAGCCCAAAAATAATATGAAAATTGGTTCTGCATCGGAAGACCAGGCCCACCATGAACGAATGTTATCAAAGGTGTAGGTTTGTCTTTGTGCGGTGATTTTGGCTCCAACAACCAACCATGGACAGTTTTGCCATCTCCGCCGCTCTTCCATGTGATTTCCCGACCCACTGGCATTTTCCTGCCCGCGATAGCGTCATTCAGATGCGTTAGTTGTCGCGCAACATCGCCATCGTGCCAGATAAAAATTTCCGCGGGCGTCGTCAAGTCTTCGTGTACGAACGCACCATGTTGAAAATCTGCGCTGAATTCAAAATGCGCAGCGGTGCCGATAACACCTCGCAATATATCAGCCCGCACAAGGCCATCTGATTCGAACTTGAATAACGCATTAACAGCGTTGACGGTCTTGCTAAAATAAAGGTGTGAGGCGTCAACGGGAATAAATTTGTCGGAATCCAGTTTTTCAATTGAATGCCATGTGGCCGCGTGTTCATCAAGCTCCCCCCCATCTGTAACATTGAACAGAGTCCAATCCGCAGACTTAAACCACGCATCTCGTTCGACAATCCGCCGAACATGTATAAGATCTTGACCGGGCACCCACTCACCACCTGTAAAATATTTGCCCCTTTTGATTTCTGTCGGAGGGTAGGCATGAGCGACAGCTTCAAATATGTTCAAGCCAATATTTAATGCACCGAGGCTAGTAAGATTGTTGAAGAAAGCATCGTGACCAATGTTATCGTCTACATATCTGATGGAAAGTTTGACTCCGCTGGAGGACCAGTGAAAGTCCTCGACGCGACCGGGTACCAGCGCTTCAGTAACATTTTTTCCATTCCGTTTAAGCCAAAGTCGATTTTCACGCCTCGTATTAAAGTTGGGATGATTAGAATCAAGAAAGTCGTATAGGCCAGTTCTGTCGAAATCCACCACGGTACCTGATTCACCGTTATGTAGACGATCGTATGGCCCGTCATATTTACTCGTATAGAATGACTCCAGATCGATGTTAGGCCTTTCCTGCGTGATAAACGCCAGAACGCTCCCGCTCGGTGCGAATTTGAATGCCGTAACATTTATCTCGCTGTGTGTATGCTGATGGATTTTTCCAGACTTCACGTTCAGGGAATAGACTTGCGCCGTGCCATCGCGTCTCGACAGAAAGGCTAGCTCGTGCTGGCCGGGAATCCAAGCAAACCGTCGTGCGTCCTGAATCGTCTCTATAACGACTGGCTTTGCACGCACTTCCGTCGTACTGATATAAATGGTCCTTATAGTTTTATTTTCCTTCAGTGATTGCGATTCAACAGCGTAGGCGATCATCGCACCATCAGAGGATAGGCTGAGATCGATGATACGCTTGACACTAAAGTAATCATCAATCGTAAATTGTCGATTTTGGTCGGAACCAGCAGCAAGAACAGAGATTGTCCCTGACGCGATAAAAACAAATAGGATAAATAACAAATGCATCTTGCGGCTCGGCATTGGATTAGAAGTCCTTCTTCGCATATG
>JAJFIN010000078.1 GCA_021774955.1 Alphaproteobacteria bacterium
GATTGAAATCGATAAAGAAGCGCGTACGCTGACCATTGTCGATAACGGCATTGGTATGTCGCATGACGAATTGATTGAAAATTTGGGAACGATTGCGCGATCAGGAACCAATCGTTTTCTGGAGCAAGTCACTTCAGACGACAAAGAAGATGTCTCGCTGATCGGTCAGTTTGGGGTTGGGTTTTATTCTGCCTTTATGATTTCTGATCACGTCGAGGTCTATTCCAGGCGTGCTGGTGAAGAAGCAACGTGGCAGTGGACGTCCGATGGCACGGGCAGCTTCTCATTGTCAGACGAGGGTGAAGCCCCCAGCCTTCTTAGTGGACGCGGAACAGCGATTGTTCTGAAGCTACGAGACGGCGAAGATGAATATCTGGACGCCAACCGTCTGAAAAATATTGTTCAGACCTATTCCGACCATGTCGCCCTGCCGATAACCTTGAAAGAGAAAGGGTCAGACGAAGATCCTGAGCAGCTCAATACGGCACGTGCCATTTGGACCCGACAAAAGTCTGATATCAGCGAAGAACAGTATAAAGAGTTTTACCATCACGTTGGCGGCATGGTCGATGAGCCGGCTCATACCCTCCATTATCACGCCGAGGGTCGCCATTCCTATTCGGTCCTTTTGTTCTTCCCGTCGATGCAGCCGTTTGATCTGTTTGACCCAGATCGCGCCAATCGTTTGAAACTTTATGTCAATCGCGTGTTTATTACCGATAACGCGCCGCTTCTTCCTGGGTACTTGAGGTTCTTGCGCGGGGTTGTTGATTCAGAAGATATGCCGCTCAATATCAGCCGGGAGATGCTGCAGAATAACCCGATTGTTGGGGCAATACGCAAGGCGCTGACCAACCGCGTGCTGTCTGAATTGAGCAAGAAATCTGAAAAGGATGTCGAAAGCTTTGTCAAGATTTGGGATGTGTTTGGTTCGGTTCTGAAAGAGGGACTTTATGAAGACTTTGAACATCAAGACCAGCTTTTGAAATTGGCCCGCTTCAAGACCACGCACAGCGATGAATGGCGCAGTCTGGCTGACTATGTCGCCGACATGAAAGAAAACCAAACGGCGATCTATTTTATTGCCGGTGATGATGCGGGTTCGATTGCCAAATCTCCTCAACTAGAAGGCTTTAAAGCGCGCGGTATAGAAGTGCTGCTGCTGTCTGATGCGGTCGATGGTTTTTGGACCAACACGGCGCAAGGATTTGAGGGAAAACCTTTTAGCTCAGTAACGCGGGGCAGTGCCGATTTCGATGCCATTCCGGTTGAAGGTGAAAAGAAACCTGAGGCGGAAGAAGTTGATCGCTCAAAAGTGGCCACACTCACCGCATTCATCAAACAGAGTTTGGAGGATGTGGTTGAGGATGTGCGCCAGTCGGACCGGCTTACTGATTCGGCGGTTTGTTTGGTCGCGTCTGATACCGGCCTTGATATGCAGATGGAAAAAATCTTGGCTCAGCATGGGCGCGGTGACGGGGCGAGCAAACGCGTGCTTGAGATCAATCCCGATCATCCGCTCATTTGTGCTTTGGCTGAAAGAGCCGCCCAAGGAACCGGCGGCGATGACCTGGAAGATGCGGCCTATTTGCTACTTGATCAGGCGCGTATCTTAGAAGGCGATCCGGTGGTTGATGGCGTGGCGTTTTCACGGCGCATGGCCAAAGTCATGGCATCTGCGTTCGGCGGCGCTTCCTAAGTCCCCAACCTTGTGATCAATTCACATGGGCGTGTCTTGACCCAAAGGAGTGTGCTTGGCACGCTTGCCACTTGGTGTGGGAGATGACTATGGCTGAAAAATTTACCGGTTTCGATCCGTCGTTGTTTAAGTTTCTTGAGGAACTTGGCAACAACAATAAGAAAACCTGGTTTGAAGCCAATAAGCAGCGCTACAAAGATGAAGTCGTTGCGCCCATCTCGCTATTCATCGAAGCGATAGCCCCGTCGCTCAAGAAGATCTCTCCCTATGTGGTCGCCGATCCGCGCCCCAATGGCGGCTCGATGTTCCGGATCTACCGTGATGTGCGGTTTTCAAAAGATAAACGACCGTATAAAGAGCATGCAGGCGTCCGTTTTCGTCATTCTCAGGCGCGCGAGCGGACAACGCCGGGGTTTTATATCCATCTATCGCCGACAGAAATTTTCTATGGTGGTGGTGTGTTCGGTCCGCCTTCACCGGCGCTTGCGCAAATTCGTCAAGCGATCGCCGACAATCCCGACCACTGGAAAAAAGCAACAAGAGGTAAAAAGTTTGTCGAGACATTCGGTGATATCAGGGGCTCATCGCTGACCCGCCCACCACGTGGCTTTGATGCCGACCTGCCGTTTATTGAAGACATCAAACGTAAAAGTTTTTCGGCAATGACCAAAGGCACGCATAAGCAAACGCGCTCGGCAAGTTTTACCAAGGATGTGACCGACGCGATGAAGGTGATGAAACCGTTTATGAAATTCCTCGCCGATGCGCTGGATGTGCCGTTTTAGGGTGAAGGGTTGCCCAGTTTTACCAAGCTGCGTTTCAGATTGGCGCGGGCTTGGGCGTCCAATTTCTCATGAAAATAATCTGTGAAGAACAAGCGCTTGCGGGTCAAGAAATCAGACAGAATTGCACTGCGGCCAACACGGTAGATATCATCGGGAACGTGGGCATATTCCCGCCGGATATTTGTGTCGTATTGGTCGTAAGTCGTATCGTCGGCACCGAGGATGGATAAGTCGATGTCGAGGAAAATCATGCAGTCTGATTTTGTTTCGGTGGTGACATTGTCCAATGTGTGACCAGCGGTGGCGCGGATCATGGTGCAAGCTCTTTTGAGTGAAACCTCAGGGCAATCGGTTTTGCAAGCTTCGGCACAAAGCTCAGCACTTTGTTCTTCGTTATCCTTGGCTTGCGGGTCGTAGATGGCATCGTGCCATAGAATGGCGATCAACACGGCCAGCGGATCGTTCAATTGGTCTTTGATTTCAGACGCAAGAGACAGCATATGCTCGATATGCGCCCAAGTATGATAGGCCCGCTGGGGCTCGCTGTATCGCCCTTTCAATCCGTCCAAATGGGATCTCAACCAGACGTGTTCAGATAAGATGCTTTGAAGAAAGTCATCTGGTGTAACCGGAATAGCCATCAGAGATTTAAGACCTTCCAGATATCAGAAAATGATACTAACTGGCGCTCGTTGCCGGTTCTCGGATTTCCAGACCCTCGGTCGTGGCTGAACCATGCGTCAACACGCGTGCAGCGATTGAGGGTTTGAATAGGTCCGTAGGCGGATCGAGAAGATTGGCAACACGGTAAAATGTTTTGGACACTTCCGGGCTGTCTATTGCCGCCAGGTGCATACGCCGCGTGTACCATTGCTGAATACGGGTGCTGAGCGGTAGATCGACTTCATCTTTGAAGAAGCGTAAATCTTCAAGTGTTGCGCCTTGCCATGCGGGGCTTGTCCGCTTGATTGCTTGCTTGAAATATTTGCGACTGAATGCCGGCGAGAAGGCCTCGCCGGTTTTTGACCATTTTTGCACCAATTCGCGCAAGAGATCAGACTCGACGGCAACGGCTGCCATGCCTTGACCATAAAGCGGATTGAGACGGCAAAGCGCATCACCCAGAACGACAAGACCGCCGAGCGGATTTTTGAGCTTGTCGTAGCGATGGCGGATATCTCTGGGGAAGCGATAGGTTGTCACGTCTGACATGGGCTCGGCTTCAGAAATCGCGCGGTAGAGATCGGGAACCGGAAGAGCCCGGGCCACAGCCATAAACTCGTCATGGGTTTTAGGAGGGGCTTCACCCGCATAAGCGCCGAGCGTTGCAATCCATCTCCCGCCTTCTAATGGGAAGATAACGCCGGCGCGTTTCGATGGTGCGCCTTGGGCGATCATCAGAACCTTCCACGGCGGCAAGGAAGTGGGTTGCCGGTAAATACGCGACGCGTAACTCACTTTGATGGGCACTTCGTCAAAAGGAATGTTTTCTGATTTCAACTGCTGCAGGGTCAGCGAATTGTGACCCGTGGTGTCGATAACAAGATCACCACGAATTTCTTCGCATTCACCATTTTTATTTTGGATTCTAATTCCTTGAACACGATTTTCACCTTCATTGACGATCAGGCTTTCGGCTTTGGTCTGTTCACGGATTTCAATGTTGGGAAATCTTTTGATGGCTGAGGCAAGTTCAGATTCGACGAGCGGGCGGCTTAAGAATGTGCCGATCATGTCGTCATCCCAATGGGCTTTCCAACCGCCAAAGTGGTGCCAGCGAATGTCATGGCCCATATCAACGGGAACCGCACCGGCGGCGACAAGCCGGTCAATGGTGCCAGGGAAATATTGATTGATCAGGCGACCACCGCGAATAAGCAATGTGTGGGCGTGATTGCCTTGGGGGATGTTTTTACGTTGCTTGGCGTCGCTTGAAAGATGTTCACTTTCAACAATAGTTACGCGGTCAAAAAAGTCCGCCAGCACACGCGCGGCAAAGATTCCGCCGACGCTACCGCCAATGACGATTGCTTGGTCATATTGTTTTCGCTGCGCCATTTACCACTCACACCTGAACACGCTTGTTAAGATTTCATTAACACTATCGCGAACAGGCCCCCAGAGTCACGGGAATCAGTGAGCAAACACAATTATTTATGGAAAATATCACAGGAATGGTTGGTGAGCTGAAGCAATCGACGAGAGGTCTGCCAGTTTTCACATGTTTAGAGTGTGCGGGCCGATTGCCGCAGCGCGTTTTTATTTCGTCAGCGGATAGCGCGCGGCGCTGACGATGGGGCTGATGCCGTTTTTTTGGGGCATCGTATGGCCATCAACATTTAGTACTGCGTGGCCTCGATCGGAAGGTGATCATTCGATCGGTGTAGATCTAGGGCGTGTTTGATTGTGTGGTAGAGGCTGTAAAGCAGATCACAATAAACACTTTCATTGCGATATTCATTTTGTCTTGAGTAGCGATGGGCGACAAATCCACCACGACATTTATTGATGATCTTGCAGTCCATACACTTCACCCCTAGACGACGTTGGATGAACGCATCATCTAACTCAAACCGTTCTGCAGCAATTTTGTATAGATGATTGTTGTTTATGTCGGATATTTTGTTTTCACCCACGAATATGTTGTCCGTTGGATCAGCAGATAAAGGTACGCGAATTCGAAATACGTCGTGCGGGTGAATAGATCCATCTGTTTCAATAATAATTGTTGAAGCGGAAAACCCACCGAAATTTTCAGCATGTGATGGGGTATCCAGAATTGTACTAATTATGCTCTCGAAAAAAGTCATGCGAATTTCATCCGGTCGATCAGACCACCATGATTCAAACATCGATAGGTAGTAGTCTATCAAGATGTTTGGGTTCTGATACGGAGATTCCCAATCCGCATCCGGTAATAAAACATCAAACCGTGGCGGGTGAATTACTTCCTTTATCCATGAGTAATATTCGTCTCCAGAGATTGAAGCATTCGCGACGCTTATGATCCCGCTATATTTCAGACCTTGATAGGTCGCTTCTTTGGTAACACACTGAATCGCTTCCAGAGTTTGCTCATAGCTACCCGCGCCATTTGTGAAATGACGGTGGGCATCATGAATATGTTGTGGTCCATCGCAACTTAGACATACGGATATCTTATTCTGGAGGAAGATATCAATCCATTCACTGTCTATGAGAAGGCCGTTTGTCTGAACAGACAGGTGTAAATCACAATACAATTGCTTTCTTAGGGTTTTTGCTAATTTTGAAAATCGCTTCTTGCCAAAGAGTAATGGCTCGCCCCCATGGAGGAAAATATTTAGTCGGTCGAGGCGGGTGTCTTTGAGGTGCTCTTGTAAAGCGGATAAAAGTGCTTGCTCCGTGTTGGGACCAAGCACTCGCGGACGAGATTTGAAACTCAAATCAGCTCCGTTGTACATGTAGCAATAGTCGCAATCCAAATTGCAGTGTTCCGCAATTTTTATAACGAATGTGTTGCTCGGGACAGGTTCCATGAAAATGAGGATTGTTACAAAGGAAAGTGGATCACAAGAGAAACACCAACAATTCTTCGGTCGCAAACATTGATCCTATTATTGATGCGCGCTTGTGATCGTGCCGAGCTAACCGTCTCTATCACTTCCTCTATTGTACTCCGGCTCATCGTCTCGATCGCGACCGCGGGTATATCCAGGTTCCTCGTCTCGATCGCGTCCTTTGGTATATTGAGCGCTAGCCCGACTAGCAATCGATGCTGCGGCAACGTTTAGACCTAAAATAGTCAACAGTTTGCGACGGCTCAACATTGTGTTCTGACTGGGTTTTGTCATCTTCACTCCCTTCGGCGGATAGAAAGTAATTCTATCGTCGATTCTTACTATTTGTCAAAGACCGGCGGTCACCGACAGTTTGTAGGCATCGACGTTTGTTAGGGCATCAAGCTGAACTGGGGCTGAGGACCAATACAAGAAGTATCGAAAATTGAGACTAGTTTACAACTGGATAGCGTGCGGCGCTGACAATGGGGCCGATGCCATTTTCTTGGACCAGCACCACATAGCCATCGATGTCTAGATCTTTGTCTTGGGCAGTGTCGTAGTTGATGACCAGGCTTTCACCCATCCAGGCACCGACATCGCGAATGGCCCGGACGACATTGGTGTAGACCAGGTCGCGGCCTTGGTTTTCACCTCTGCCAATGCGAACGGCCTGTCTTGCCTTGTAAGGCACGACCCAAACTTTGCAGGGATCCTCGTGGGCCATGTCGCCTAAGATGGACAAGCGAAGATATTGCCCCATCGGTTTGAAAGTGACATCGGGACCGCGGCGCGTGCTCTTGCGCATTCCCTCAATTTTGTCAGCAACTTTATTACGTCGGCTGCCGATTTCGTGCGTCGCACCGTTGATCACCATTTGCGGCGTGTAAACAGAGCCTGAGTGAAACATGGCATTGTAACTGCGCTGGCGCTCGGTGTTGTCGGGATGGGCGAGGGTGTCGTGCCAGCCGAGATAATCCCAATATTCAATGGCGAAGCTAAGGGTTAGAATGTCAGGCGCGGTTGCCAGTTCGGCGAGAAGTTTGTCGGCCGGAGGGCAGCTTGAACAGCCTTGGCTGGTGAACAATTCGACAACGATGGGTGGTTCATCTGCATACGCAGATGTTGCCCCCCCTGAAATCGCTACGGCGCTTAGGAAGACGAAAGCCGCCCATGCCGTCGCTCTGGTACGCAAAATTTTACTCATCATCGTGCCACATTAGATCTCATTGCTATCAACAGGAAATCACGATGGGGTGAAGCCTACCTGAGCGCAAGCTTTCTTAGGAAGCTATGTTTCGCAGCACATAATGAAGGATGCCGCCATTGCGGAAATAGTCGAGTTCGTCTTCTGTATCGATGCGGCAGAGAAGGGGGACTTCGACAGATTTTCCACCTTTATAGGTGATGGTCGCTTTCAAGGTCATGCGTGGTTTTAGCTTTTTGCTCAAACCTTCAATCGACACGGTCTCAGCACCGGTTAGTTTCAAGGTTTTGCGGTCGGTACCTTTTTTGAATTGAAGCGGCAAAACGCCCATGCCAATGAGGTTTGAGCGGTGAATGCGTTCAAAGCTTTCGACAATAACCGCACGGACACCGAGCAGCGTCGTGCCTTTTGCCGCCCAGTCGCGTGAAGATCCGGTGCCATATTCTTTGCCGCCAAATACGACCAATGGCGTTTTTGTTTTTTGATAACGCATGGCGGCATCAAAGATCGGCATCTCTTTGCCCGATGGCTGCAGCTTAGTGATACCGCCTTCAGTGCCTGGAACCATTTCATTCTTGATACGGATATTGGCAAAAGTCCCGCGCATCATGATTTCATGGTTGCCGCGGCGCGATCCGTAGGAATTGAAATCAACGCTGCGCACTTGGCGCTTCTCGAGGTAACTTCCTGCCGGGCTGTCAGCCTTAATTGCACCCGCCGGGCTGATGTGATCGGTGGTAACCGAATCACCAAACACACCGAGCACACGGGCGTCCTTGATGTCGGCGACCGGTTGCGGCTCGGCCGTCATGCCTTCGAAATAAGGCGGGTGTTGGACATAGGTCGAGCCCATGTCCCAATTGTAGGTCAGGCTCGAGGTTGATTTGACTTTGCGCCAATTGGCATCGCCGGTGAACACATCGCCATAGCGGTCACGGAACATTTTCGGTGTGACGCATTTGCGCACGGTGTCAGTGATTTCTTTGGACGATGGCCAGATGTCTTTCAGATAAACTGGTTCGCCGTCTTTGTCTTCCCCGAGCGGATCTGACGCTAGATCGACATTCATCGAGCCGGCCAGAGCGTAGGCCACAACGAGCGGCGGCGAGGCAAGATAATTGGCTTGAACGTCGGGACTAATGCGGCCTTCAAAATTTCTATTACCGGAAAGAACAGAAGTCGCCACCAAACCGTTTTTCTGAATGGCTTCAGAGATTTCTTCCGGTAGCGGGCCGGAATTGCCGATGCAAGTGGTGCAACCATAACCGACAAGATTAAAACCCAGTTTGTTGAGGTCATCTTGCAGTCCGGCTTTCTCCAAATAGTCGGTTACCACCTGACTGCCAGGTGCGAGAGATGTTTTAACCCAAGGTTTGACCTTCAAGCCTTTTTCAGCGGCATTGCGGGCCAGCAATCCGGCGGCCATCAAGACACTTGGATTAGAGGTGTTGGTGCACGAGGTAATCGAGGCAATTACGATATCGCCGTGACCCATGTCGTATTTCTTGCCCTTGACGGCATGGCGTTTGCTCGCACCTTTCTTGATGCTGAAGGTATCGGCCAGATCGCGAGCAAAGGTTTTTGCCGCTGCATCAAGCTCGATGCGGTCTTGTGGACGCTTTGGTCCGGCAATGCTGGGCACAACGTTAGGCAATTTTAGAGACAGGGTGTCAGTGAAAATCGGGTCGGGGGTGCGGCTGGTGCGGAACATGCCTTGCGCTTTGGCATATTTTTCAACCAATTCAACGCGAGCTTTTTTGCGACCCGTTGCCGACAAATAGCTCAAGGTCTCACTGTCGACGGGGAAGAAGCCGCAGGTTGCTCCATATTCAGGCGCCATATTGGCAATCGTTGCCTGATCTTCGAGCGATAGATGGTTGAGGCCGGGTCCATAGAATTCGACGAACTTACCAACGACGCCTTTAGCGCGCAGCATTTCTACGATGGTCAAAACGAGATCGGTCGCGGTGACGCCGCTTTTCAGTTTACCGTCTAATTTAAAGCCAACAACTTCAGGGATCAGCATGGAGATCGGCTGGCCCAACATCGCAGCTTCTGCTTCGATGCCACCGACACCCCAACCTAAGACGGCGAGGCCATTGACCATGGTGGTGTGGCTGTCGGTGCCGACCAAAGTATCGGGGTACGCCACTTCGACTGTGCCCTTCGATGTTTTGGCTTTATCAGTCCAAACAGTTTGGGCAAGGTATTCAAGATTGACTTGATGGCAAATTCCAGTGCCGGGTGGTACGACGCGGAAATTATCGAAGGCACCGGCCCCCCAACGCAAAAACTCATAACGTTCTTTGTTGCGTTCATATTCGCGCTTCACATTGGTTTTAAAGGAGCTCGGCAGACCGAAGGAATCGATCATGACCGAATGGTCGATCACCAGATCGACAGGTGTGAGTGGATTGATTTTTTTGGGATTGCCGCCTGATTTTGCGACGGCATCGCGCATCGCCGCCAAGTCGACAACCGCGGGCACGCCGGTAAAGTCTTGCATCAATACCCGCGCCGGCCGGTAGGCGATCTCGCGTTTTGATTTCTTGGTTTTGGTCCAATCGGCGAGCGCCTTGATGTCGTCAGTGGTGACGCTGCGACCGTCTTCAAAGCGCAGGAGGTTTTCCAGCAATACTTTGAGAGAGAAGGGAAGGCGGTCGACGTTTTTGAAGCCGTGTTTCTCAAGGGCCTTGAGGCTGAAATATTCGTAGGTCTTTGCACCGACCTTCAGTTTGCGCCGCGTTTTGAGCGTGTCCTGGCCTATCTTGATCACGGTTGATCCTTCCTTTGGGATGCCTTCAGGGAGATATTCAGCTCACCGCAGGGATCTATCCCTGAATGAAGTCTGGTTATGGGTAAGGTTGGTAATTCTGCGCTCTTTTTAGCCCTGTCGACACATTTGTACAACGAAGTTTACCGCTGAATTATTGAGAGCTCGAAAAAATGTTCGTCGCTAATTAAATATGGTTATGGTGGGTCTGAGTTGCGGATTTGCTGAGAAGGATATCCCGTGGATCAAGAATCGGATGCGGTCAGTGTCGACCAAAAAGGCGAAACGACAATCGTGACACTCAGCCGACCGCATGCGCGCAATGCGGTGGATCGGCCAACAGCAGAAGCGCTCGCTGCAGCGTTTCTGGCGTTTGAGCAAGATGACAACCAAAAAGTTGCGGTTTTTCATGGCGATCACGGCACATTTTGCGCCGGTGCTGATTTGAAAGCCGTGGCGGCAAGTGATCCCTCTCAATCAAACCAGATCATGGCCCCCAGAACCGGCGATCAATTTGATCCCTTGTCCAACGAAGGACCCATGGGTCCTTCGCGCATGGTGCTGTCAAAACCGGTGATTGCCTCCATAGCCGGCTATGCGGTGGCCGGGGGCATGGAACTCGCCCTGTGGTGCGATATGCGGGTGGTTGAAGAAGGGGCGGTGTTTGGTATTTTTTGCCGCCGTTGGGGCGTGCCATTGATCGATGGCGGCACGGTTCGTCTGCCACGCTTGATCGGGCACTCTCGAGCGATGGACCTCATTCTAACTGGGCGACCGGTGGGTGCTGCTGAAGCCTTTGCTATGGGATTGGCCAATCGGATCGTGCCGGAAGGGACTGCATTAGATGCAGCGATCGCGTTAGCGGAGGAGATTGCGCGCTTTCCGCAAACCTGTTTGCGCAATGATCGGCGATCTGCCTACGAACAATGGGATATGCCTTTTGACCTGGCCATGGCCAACGAGTTTCACTTAGGTCGCAAGACACTTTCATCGCGTGAATCCGTTGAAGGCGCCAGCCGGTTTGTTTCTGGCAAAGGCCGCGGCGGTCAGTTTGACGATATTTAGGCGGCGAGTCCTTTATGGCTTTTAGTTGCTCTCTCGAGATCGAACACCTGTCGTGCGTGGGCGGCGGGCGGCGGGTGCTTGAAGAGTTGAGTGTTGAAC
>JAJFIN010000079.1 GCA_021774955.1 Alphaproteobacteria bacterium
AATATGCCGGCAGCCCAAGCTTTGAATATGAAACAGGGCCTGACGGCCAGCGCTACGCGGTTTCCGGTGAAGTTTCGATCGACACTTCTGCTGTTGCTGGCGACCCACGCGCGACCATCCAAAAATTGGAAACGGTGAAACGGGCAGCACTCGCACCGGCGGAACCTTCAGGGCAAGACCGCGCGGTAGCTCAAGCAGCAGATTCTAGAATTCGCCAAGCAGAAGCCGAACTTCGGTCAAAGCGACAAGAAGAAGATGAAACGCGTCGTTCCGAAGACAGCTCATCGCCTGCCGACCCGACATCCATTTTCCCCAAGACGTCAGAACCGGGCACTCAAGTCAATTTCGCGGTATAGAGATTAAGGGTTCGACTTAGGCGGTGGGTTGTTGTTCTCGGCGTTCAGAAGCGCGCAGTTTTTCACTTTCAGATTTCAATTGCCCGCACGCTGCCATGATGTCGCGCCCCCGTGGCGTCCTGATGGGGCTGGCATAGCCAGCGTTATTGATGACGTCTGAAAACTTTTCAATTTGATCCCAATCGGAACATTCATAGGCTGATCCCGGCCAGGGGTTAAATGGGATCAGGTTTATTTTTGCGGGAATGCCGCGCAGTATTCTGACCAACTCTTTGGCATCGGCAATGGAATCGTTTAGTCCTTTAAGCATGACATATTCAAACGTGATACGTTTCGGGTTCGACAATCCGGGGAAGTTTCGGCACGCTTTCATCAGTTCTTTGAGTGGGTATTTTTTGTTGATCGGGACCAGTTCATCGCGCAGATCGTCGCGTGCGGCATGAAGAGAAATGGCCAGCATGACACCGATTTCATCGGCGACCCTCGGGATCTCCGGGATCACGCCAGAGGTTGAAAGCGTGATGCGGCGTTTTGATATGGGGGCGGCTTCCGGATCAGAAGCGATCAATAACGCATCTCTGACATTGTCGAAATTGTAGAGCGGTTCACCCATGCCCATCATGACAATGTTGGTCAGTTTCCGTGGCCCGGTATCGTCATCACTGCCTGGCCATTCTTCCAAGGCATCTTTGGCGATCAACACTTGTGAGATGATTTCACCAGCGGTCAGATTGCGCACCAGTTTTTGTGTGCCGGTGTGGCAAAAGCTGCAATTTAAGGTGCAACCAACCTGGCTCGAAACGCACAGCGTGCCGCGATCTTCCTCAGGGATGTAAACGGTCTCTGCTTCAATACCTGGGGCAAACCGGATCAGCCATTTACGGGTACCATCTTGGGAGATCTGACTTGAGGTGATCTCAGGGCGGGTAACGGTGAATTGGTCGTCTAGATTTTTACGAACGTCTTTCGACAGGTTGGTCATGGCCTCAAAGTCGCTGGCACCGCGTTGATAGAGCCAACTCCACAACTGGTTCGTGCGCATGCGCACCTGGCGTTCAGGCACACCAATTTGGGCGAACCGCTCGGCGAGGGCGGTGCGATCTAAACCGGTCAGGTTTTCTTTGGCGGCTTGGCTCATGCGCTTATGATCGGTTCCGTGGCCCTTGCTGATCCGCAGGTCGATTTATTTCGGCGGAACCCCTCACACATGTACGCCTGCGGGCAAGCAGGTCGGCTATGAGCAATAATTGCGAATGCGGAGGCCGGGCTTATTTACAGCTTTTTATGATCTTGTCCAGCGCAGCGGTTACTCCAGACAGGGAATAACGGTCGGTTGTTAGGGTTCCGCGCTGAGATGTGCCGGTTATGACCATAGAAGATCCGCGTTTCATTGAGCTTATGGTGCGTTTTTCAGCCGCTTCGCTTGACAGCCACGCACCGTCATCTTGGGTGAACAGCTCAAATTTGTCGGCACCGATCTTAATCCGGGCTTTGGAGTTGGTTTTGTAGGGATAACCAGTAGTTATTGAGGGCTCTAAGCGCGCATTACCCCAATTGGTGATGATGAAAAATACGTCACCGCGTTTTACATTTTTTGGGTTTTTGTCTTTTGGGGTGCTGACAACAAAACAAACATTGCTACCGTTTTCGACCATCGAAAAGGCTTTCCAATCTTTGAATGTTCCCAAAGGTTTAGGGGTAGAGGCCGAGGCGGCATTGGTTGCTAAGCCATAAAAGGCGAGCACTGTTAAAACAAGAAACGCCCGATGACGGATCATTTTTCCTGAGAAAATATTTCGCAGTTTTCTCGGCATGTCCTCACTACCTCACAATTTAAATGTACCAATTGTCACGCGCCTATAGTCATTGTCTAGCGCGTATCATATCTCATATTTTGGACCAAACAAAGGCGTCGAATTTTTCTATAGAAATTGAAAGCACCAATTGACGCGATGGCCGTCGGTAACATGCATTTCATTGGTGACTGAAGGGTTAACAAAAGATGAATTGGCCATCGGTTTTGACGGAGTTGGAATTACTCTTTGGTTCTTTTTCTTGGCAAGCCCCATTGATGAACCGGCTCAATTTCTAGCGAACCACCAGGTTTGACCGGGCGTTCGGCGAAGTTACGCAAACTTATTGTACGGTCATACATAATGATCGCACCAGCGGTTGCAACGTTGATGCAAAAACTTGTTGGAATTTTGACGATGAATTCGCAGCGCGCCATGAGCTCATCGCTTAAAGATCCGCGTTCTTGACCAAGGACATAGGCCGCACTTGAGGGATGACGGAAAGAGGGCAATTCGATCGCGTCATCGGTGAGTTCAACACCCACCAATGTACATTGTAATGGTAATTTGAATTCATCAATGTCAGCCCAATCGTACCACGGTAATTGCTCAATGCCGCGGGAAGTATCGGATTTTGCTTGGGCTACTTTATGGTGGGCATCGATTGTGAAAACAAAGCTGGCACCGAAACCATGAGCGGATCGAAATAGATTACCAACGTTCATCGGTTTCGATACGCCTTCAACACCAATTCCGAAATAACCCCTCACGTTGTTCTCCCTTGCTTTAACTTTCTATGTTAAAATAGATTCGGATGCAGAGGATCCAGTGTCGGTATGTGTGAAGGGTGCCCAACATGACGAATCCAATTCTTGTCAACGTAACCCGTGACCCCGAAGCAGGGAAGTTTACTGAAAGTTGGCACAGAGGTTCATTCTCAATCGTTGATGCCAATGGCAAGGAGATTTGTTCGGTTGGCGATGTCGAAGCTCGATTTTGTCCGCGTTCTGCACTTAAACCCCTGCAAGCATTGTGTCTTTTGGAAAGTGGCGCAGCAGATCATTTTGATCTTAACGACACCGAGATCGCGCTTGCGGCTGCATCGCATAACGGTGAAGCGCGCCATGTTCAAGCGGTGGTCGAGTGGCTAAAAAAAATCGATTGTTCGATAGATCAGCTTGAATGTGGGCCGCAAGTACCCCTTGATCGGGAAAGTGCTCAAGCTCTAGCTCAATCAGGGGCGGAGCCTTCGGCGCTGCACAATAATTGCTCAGGAAAACATGCAGCTTTTATGACCATCGCGCGCCACATGGGTGTTGATGTTGTGGGTTATACTCAGCCGGACCATCCGGTACAGGAGCGCGTTTCAGCGATTATTTCTGAAATGATTGGGGGCGATGTGGCGCCATTTCTGGTCGGGCCCGATGGTTGTCAGGCACCCAATTTTGCGGTTCCTCTGCGCGCCTTTTCACATGGATTGGCGCGCATGGGGCGCACTGAAAGCCTGTCACCCGCGCGCGGATCTGCAGCCCGTACTCTCATTCGTGCTGTCGAGGCCGATCCTTATCTCATTGCCGGAAAAGGCCGCGTGTGCAGCATTCTCACGTCCCATTTAACGGGAGGTGGCATGGTGAAATCTGGCGCTGAAGGGTGTTTTGGCGCGATCCTGCCAGGGCCTAATTTGGGTATCGCGATCAAAATCGACGATGGTGGTAAACGCGCAGCGGAATTGGTGATTGCAACGCTGATCGACCGGTTGGGCTTGTTGGACGCAGAAATGCCTGAGCGCGAGAAATTGCTTCACCCGTCGATTACCAATACCCGCGATGAAGTGGTCGGCAATGTCGTGCTCAGTGATTCCTGGGATGACATCAATATTCCAACCTTTGCTGGCTGAACGGCCGCTTGACGCTGAAGCCACGGCCCGCTTAGTTATGAATTGAAATCATAACAATAAGGGAGGGTCCCGCTCGTGAAAGCCGTACTTTGCAAAGAATTTGGTCCAATTGAAAATTTGGTGGTGGAAGATGTACCGAGCCTTTCGGCCGGCCCCGGGCAAGTTGTGGTCGATGTCAAAGCGGCGAGCGTCAATTTCCCGGACACTTTGATTGTCCAAAACCTCTACCAATTCAAACCAGATCTGCCGTTTTCTCCGGGCGGTGAAGTGGCGGGAACCATCAAAGAGATCGGCGAAGGTGTCACCAATGTCGGCGTCGGAGATCGGGTGATTGCCTCGAACCTGTGTGGTGGTTTTGCCGAGGAGTTTGTTGCTAACGCCGACCGCGTTATTCCGATCGGCGAAGGCATGCCGTTTGATGAAGCAGCCGCCTTCATGATGACTTATGGCACTTCACATCATGCGCTCAAACAAAGAGCTGATCTCAAAGCAGGTGAAACACTCCTGGTGCTTGGGGCTGCCGGTGGTGTT
>JAJFIN010000080.1 GCA_021774955.1 Alphaproteobacteria bacterium
TCCTTGCGGCGATCCTCATCTCATTTGCCGGTTTTTTTGGAGACATCAATATGTCGGCCATCAAACGAGATTCCGGCGTCAAAGACTCAAGCAACTTGTTGCCCGGTATCGGCGGCGTCATCGATCGCATCGACAGTTTGACCATGACCGCCCCGGTGTTTGTTTATTTCCTCATCTGGTGGATGGCATGACCAATGCGCCTGCCGATCAGACCCCAACGCCTCACCCGGCACCTGACCGGGCAGCGGGCCCTTACATCTCCGACCGATGGCTCACCATACCGAACATCATCTGTTTTATCCGCTTGGCCGGTTCCTTCGTCCTGGTTGGCATCGCCTGGGCAGACCTGAGCGAGCTGTTCCTCTGGGTCTTTGTGCTGCTCGCCCTGTCCGACTGGGTCGATGGCAAACTTGCCATCCTGCTCAACCAACGTTCGGTGATCGGCGCACGATTGGATAGCTGGGCCGATATAGCTCTGTATACGGCACTCTTGGTCGGATCAGTGATGATGTACGGCGAGACATTGTATGCCGAAATCGCCTGGTTCATTCCGCCCATCGCCACCTACCTGATTTCCACCGCCGCATGTTTGTGGAAATATCGGCGCTGGCCAAGCTATCACACGCGCGCCGCCAAGACCGGATGGTTTCTTATCATGATCGCGGCCATTGGTCTGTTCACCGATTGGTCGCTCTGGCCCCTGCGCATCGCCCTTGCATTTGCCGCCCTCACCAATCTCGAAACATTGGCCATAACCCTCATGTCTCCCACCTGGCGCGTCGACGTCACGTCCATCTATCATGCCTGGCGCGATAACAAAGCGGCCTGAACCCAGGCGGCGCACTCTGAAGTCTGAAAGGTGAACGATCGGGACGGGCTCGACAGGAGGCCCCGGATGGTCTCCAACGAATCGAGGGCTGTGACGAAAGTGTCGCCACAGCCCCCAAAAACTACCCGTCGAAGATCATGTTACAGATCAAATCGATCAAGTTGCATCACTTTGACCCACGCGTTCACGAAGTCTTTGACAAATCGTTCGTTTGAATTGTCGTAGGCATAGACCTCGGCAATGGCCCGCAGTTCGGAGTTGGACCCGAAGATGAGGTCGACCGGTGTTGCTGTATATTTGGCTTCACCTGTTGTGCGGTCCACGCCTTGATAGACACCGTCAGTTTCTCCCTTTTTCCACGTGATTGACATATCCATCAAGTTCACGAAGAAATCGTTGGTGAGCGTACCCGGCTGGTCGGTAAAGACACCATGCTGTGCGCCGCCTGTGTTGGCATCAAGCGCACGCATACCGCCAAGCAAAACTGCCATTTCCGGTATCGTCAGATTCAACTGGTCGGCTTTATCGACCAGCATTTCTGTTGGTGAGCGATAGCTTTCTGCTTTGTTGAAGTAGTTGCGGAAGGCATCAGCCCTGGGCTCAAGTAAAGTGAAGGATTGCACGTCTGTTTGTGTTTGTGTTGCATCCCCGCGGCCTGCTGCAAACGGCACAATGACTTCGACACCGGCGTCTTTTGCTGCTTTCTCAATGGCTGCCGCACCGCCAAGAACGACTATGTCCGCCATGGAAACGTTCCGGAAACTAAAACGCGAGCCGTTGAAGTCTTCCTGTATTGCCTTCAACGTCGTCAGTACTTTTTCAAGCTCTTCCGGATTGTTGGCTTCCCAATCTTTCTGCGGGGAAAGCTGGATACGCGCACCGTTGGCTCCGCCGCGCATATCTGATGCCCGGAAGCTTGAAGCCGATGCCCATGCCGTGCGTACAAGTTCAGGAACTGTCAGACCGGAGTCGAGAATCCTCTCCTTCAATTTCTCTGCAGCACCCGCGCCGATCGCTTTGGATTGGGGCTCGGGGATTGGGTCCTGCCAGATCAGCGTTTCGGCTGGCACTTCACTGCCCAGATAGCGCGCGCGCGGTCCCATGTCCCGGTGCGTGAGTTTGAACCACGCTTTGGCAAAAGCTTTCTGGAATTCATCCGGATTGGCGAGGAAACGCTCGGCAATCTTTTTGTATTCTGGGTCATGTTTGAAGGCGAGGTCGGCCGTTGTCATGACCGGCGGGTTGAATTTCCCTTCAACATGAGCATCCGGCACCAGCTCGTGAAGCGATTCATCACTTGGCACCCACTGGATGGCGCCTGCTGGGCTGCGCGTTTGCTTCCAATCGAAGTTCAGCAGGTTTTCCAGATAGAGCGTCGTCCATTGTGTTGGTGCCTGCGTCCACGCCCCTTCCAGGCCACTGGTGATCGTGTCTTCGGAATGGCCTTTACCGCAGGTGTTTTTCCAGCCCAGACCCTGCTGTTCAATCGGCGCTGCGCCGGGCTCTTTACCCTGGCACCCGCCCGGTTTATGAGCGCCATGCATTTTACCAAAGGTGTGGCCCCCGGCGGCAAGAGCAAGAGTTTCTTCGTCATTCATCGCCATCCGGCCGAAGGCCAGACGGACGTTTTTCGCAGAAGCGAGCGGGTCCGGTTTGCCCATCGGGCCTTCCGGATTGACATAGATCAGTCCCATATGGGTCGCGCCAAGCGGGCGTTGGAGCTTGCCGTCTTTTTCGCGACGGTCGCTGGCAAGCATCTCTACTTCCGGCCCCCAGTAAACCAGATCAGGTTCCCAGTCATCAGCGCGGCCACCGGCAAATCCATAGGTTTCAAAACCCATATTCTCCAGGGCGACATTGCCTGCCAGGACCATCAAATCTGCCCATGACAGGGCCTCGCCATACTTCTGCTTGACCGGCCAAAGCAAACGGCGGGCCTTGTCGAGGTTTCCGTTGTCCGGCCAGCTGTTGAGCGGGTCGAAGCGTTGCTGTCCGCCATCTGCGCCGCCGCGGCCATCAAGCGTGCGGTAAGTCCCAGCGCTGTGCCAGGTCATGCGGATGAAGAAGGGGCCGTAATTGCCAAAGTCGGCGGGCCACCAATCTTGTGAAGTGGTCAGTATACTGTCGATATCTGTCTTTACCGCGGCGAGATCGAGTTTTGCGAATTCCGCGGCATAGTCGAAATCATGGCCAAACGGGTTTGAGCGCTCATCATGGTCACGAAGCGGCGACAGGTCGAGCTGATCCGGCCACCAGAATTGGTTTGTTCTCGGCTCGCCCATTTGGTCCTGGGACATGGCAGCGAGTGAGGCCATTGGCAGGGCCATCATGCCGACCACTGCGCTTGTCAGTAACAGAGTGCGGGTTTTCATTCTATTGCTCCTCTGAAGTCAGGCTTTGCTGTCGTGCAACGATGGGACTGCTCCGCCTTTGGCCGCTGGAAAGACGATGACCTGGACCGAGGATACTGGCGTGAGGCGCGAATCCCATCGCGCTTAAGGGCAAACCTAGGCCGGGCACCTAAATAAGTAAAATCAGTTATAATTATAGTTTGATAAAAAAGGGCTCTGACTTCTTTTACTTACCAAACTTTGTATTTAAAAAAGAGCCCTGCTTAGACTCATGCCTGGCGGGATGGCAAAGCGGCCTGATACCAGGTCGCGCAATCTGAAGCCTTTTTTCGGCATTACGTTGTCATCCCGCGACACCCAGCTTGTCATCCCGCGACACCCACCTTGTCATCCCGCGGGGCGACCGCGGGATCCAACTGAATCGCAATCCTCCGTAGACCCCTCCATTACTTCTTGCGTTAAACCACGGGGTGACACGATAGAGCGATCATGTTACAATCATCCTTATAAAGACGTATTACACCTACATCATGGCAAGCCAAAAAAACGGAACACTCTATGTCAGTGTAACCAACGACCTAACCCGCCGCTCTTATGAGCACAGAGAGGGCCTACGCAAAGGCTTCACCAAGAAATACGGTATACATCAACTCGTCCACTTTGAAGCTTTCGGCTCCATCGAGTTAGCCATTAGACGAGAGAAGCGTCTGAAAGAATGGCAACGCCAATGGAAGATCGACCTCGTTGAAAAACACAATCCTCACTGGAATGATTTATG
>JAJFIN010000009.1 GCA_021774955.1 Alphaproteobacteria bacterium
TGCTGAGGAGGCATCTTTGACTGGGATAATGCTCAGCGGCGCCTCGACGAACTCAATGCGCTTGTAGAAGACCCTGATCTCTGGAATGACGCCGACGGGGCGCAAAAGGTAATGCGTGAGCGCACGCATCTGGATGGGCAAATGTCCGCCTACAAAGAACTTGAAACCGAACTCAGCGACGCGATTGAACTGATCGAACTTGGTGAAGAAGAGGGTGACCAATCAGTCATTGATGACGCCGAAGCGGTAATACAGACATTAAGTGCCCGCGCTGCGACCGCAAAGCTTGAAACATTGTTGTCCGGCGAAGTGGATGCCAACAACACATTTCTAGAAATACACGCTGGGGCAGGCGGCACCGAAAGTCAGGATTGGGCCAACATCCTAATGCGGATGTATATGCGTTGGGCGGCCGCGCATGGTTACAAAACAGAGCTGATTGAGGAAAGTCCGGGTGAGGAAGCAGGCATTAAATCTGCGACCATTTCGGTCAAGGGCCACAACGCTTTTGGCTGGCTAAAAACCGAGTCCGGTGTCCATCGCCTGGTACGCATTTCGCCTTTCGATTCAAACGCGCGTCGTCACACGAGTTTTGCAAGTATCTGGGTTTATCCCGAAATCGACGACAACATTGCTGTCGATGTCTCTGAAAAAGACGTGCGTATTGATACCTATCGGGCGAGTGGTGCCGGTGGTCAGCATGTGAACACGACGGATAGTGCAGTGCGTATCACCCACATCGAAACCGGTATTGTGGTTCAATGTCAAAACGAACGTTCACAACATAAGAACCGTGCCACTGCATGGGGCATGCTCCGTGCACGGCTATACGAAATGGAAATGAAAAAACGAGAAGATGCTGCTCAGGCAGAAGCAGATAGTAAAACCGATATCGGCTGGGGTCACCAAATTCGTTCCTACGTTCTGCAGCCCTACCAGATGGTCAAGGATTTAAGGACCGGCGTTGAAAGCACCAACCCGCAAGCAGTGCTTGACGGTAATTTAGATGCCTTCATGGCCGCTGCTCTAGCGGCATCTATCGAAGGTGGTGCTGGCGCCAGCATTGATGATTTGGATTAACCACCAAAATGAACTTTGGAAGTGCCAATCTCTGGATTTGGATGACCTTATTTGCGGTTTGCGCGCAAACGCTGCGCACCGCTGGTCAGAAACGTCTCACTGATCGCCTCCAGCCGATCACGGTGACGTTTGCCAGGTATCTATTCGGCTTACCCATTGTCGCGATCTATTTTTTCTTTCTGGTAAAGTTTAGCGGCTCGACTGCGATTACTTTTTCATATGTGTTCATGATCTTTGTTGGCATCGCCGCTCTGTTTCAAATTGCCGCGACAATTCTCATGCTTGAACTTTTCAAGCTGAGGAATTTCGCAATTGGCGTTACTTATGTCCGCTCGGAAACGTTTCTAACGGCAATCGTTGGTGCTCTATTGTTTGGAGAGTTCATTGATCGGGGCGGTTGGATCGCGATTATCCTCAGCATGGTGGGTATTCTCATTCTGAACCGGAAACACGCCGCACTTGAGCGAGCAAAAGCGATGAATTGGTTGTGGAACCGATCGGCAGCGTTGGGCCTTGGATCGGGACTTCTGTTTGCGCTGACATCTCTTTCCATCCGCAAGGCCAGCTTGTCGCTTGGTGACATAAATTATCTCTACCAAGCGTGCGTAACGCTTCTCAGCATGATCATCGTACAGGTCATATTGATGGGGGTCTATCTGTTGGTGAGAAATCCCGAGCAGCTTTCAGGCCTAGCCAAAGAATGGAAGCTCAGCGGTTTCATTGGAATGACCAGCGCATTTGGTTCCATAGGTTGGTTTAGCGCAATGACCCTTGAGAAGGCGGCGTTAGTAAAAGCATTGGGTCAATTAGAGCTCATTTTGGCGTTGATAATTTCTCGTTCGTTCTTCCGTGAGCGCATGAACTATCTCGAAGCTATTGGTATGGGGCTTACAGCAGCAGGCATTACCTGGCTTTTGTTATCTCGATAAAAAAATGCCCCGGAGAAATTCCAGGGCATTCCATCAATCATTTGTGTTGTTCAGAAAACTCAGCGTCTGTGGCTAGCTTCTGTAAGCTTCTTCAAAGCAGATTGTGCTTCAACAGGAACCTTTTGTTTGCCTTTTTTGGCATCGCCGCCAAAGCTTGGTTTGCCGGTTGAGACGGCCGAGGCTTTAGCACCTTCTGCATCAAGTGTTTGCAGGCCGGTCAGGTCAGCGCCTTTAGCCGATTTTGCGTTGGGCAATGATTCCGACAATGGATTGTCAGAGTGCCGACAATTACCTTCAAAGAATGCACCCGTTTCTACTGCCAAGGCCGAATGGAGGATATCGCCTTCAACATGGCTCGTCGAGCTAAGCTGTACACGGTTTGCCCTCAGGCTACCGATAACGCGTCCGCGCACGATCACTTCGTCGCAAACAATTTCTCCGTGGACAGTTGCTTTTTCCCCGATGGTCAAAGAACCTGTTTGAATGTCACCTTCGACTTTGCCGTCGATTTGAATTTCGCCTGCGGCATCCACCGATCCTGTGACGGTCATGTCCGCGCTTATAATGGATGGTGCTGATTTCATGTTACGCTTTGCCGCCTGTGCTTGTGATTGATCTACTTCTTTAGTTTTTGAAAACATAACGCCCTGCCTTCAGGAAATTCCGCGGGTCACGGACCTTACCCTTAAACCACACTTCGTAGTGCAGATGAGGTCCTGTACTTCTGCCGCTGGATCCCAATAAGCCAACGACTTGCCCAAAGTCGACAGTATCACCGACTTTTACTTTTATTTTGTAAAGATGACCGTAGCGGGTTCGAAAACCATGACCATGATCAATCTCGACCAAATTGCCGTATGGGCCCTTCCTTTTGGCATAAACGACTTTGCCGCCAGAAGTGGCATATACGCTCGATTTACTAGGTCCAGCAAAATCTAGGCCAGAGTGAAACGCCGTGCGCCGTGTAAAGGGATCTCGGCGCGGTCCATAACCACTTGAGCGCCGTAATGAAAACTCTACCGGCATGGCCAATGGTACCGTTGTTAGCGCAGATTCAAGCGCTTCCAACCGCTCCATCTTGTGTTCAAGTCGGAAAATCTGCTTCTGGTATTCATCCCCAAATGATCCGTTCTCTCCACCTTCATATTGATCCATCGAAATAAGAGGCCCGCCTAGAGAAGATTCAGGTGGTTCAAAACGCGACAGCACATCATCGATATCCAACCCGGTGGTGCCTAAAAATGCTTCATATTGTTCCACAGCCGCCGTCGCGATCTCTTCAAGTTCAACTAGCTGTTCCTGGCGCCCGCGATTAAGTTCGGCAATTCGTGTGTCAATTTTTTCAACCTTGTCGGTCAATTTGTTGGTTTCACGATGATAGGGAAGACGCCCCGAGGATACAGCGCGCATCACATTGGTGAGACCAGTAACCCGCGTTTCTTCAGCAGCATCGCCCGTCCTAGATACACGTGGTGTTGGTTCAAGCGGGACAGCCTGCATCAAAACGGTGCTAGCTTGTTGTTGACCAGCGCCCTTAAGCGCGTTTTTTGACAGACGCTGGCGCAGTGAAGACATGCTGGTGCCAATTTCGGCATGACGCACGACAAAGGATTCAAGCTGGCCGTGTTTGGTTTGAAGGTCACGTGTCGCGGAATCGAATTGTTCCTGCGCCACCATGAGCAACGAATTCAACTCGTCATAAGCTGACTGGATTTCCGATAGGCGAACTTCGTAGTCGGCCTGCATGGCAGTGAGCCGGCGCTCATTGCTGGTGATGATTTGCTCTTTAAAAACAACGTTTACCGATGCGTAAGCCACCCACATCAAAAACGAGAAAGTGACTGCAACCAGACCAATTTGATTGCGCGCTGACAGCGAGATAAAGCGTACTTCGCCGTGACTGCGATGATAAAACTGCCGTTCTGGAAACAGCTTCTGTAATAAAGACCGCAGACCGCCCACACGTCCGGTGGCCATTGAAACCTTCCCTCGATCAATAAAATCGTTTAGCCCTACACCCATCTGTATTCCATAGAATTTTTGATCAGATTTCAAGCGTTTAGAAGATCAAATTTCGCAAAACTCAGAAAATCGCCCTGATTAACTAAGAACCTAACGATACGACCCTGCCAGAGGGTAGTAAAAGTTGGGTAAAAGTGAAGCCTCAGATCGTGCATATTCATTAAAAGGTGGTTTCAACAGCCCACCAAAGTGGGCACGAACTTTTTCGTGAAATGTGAGTTCCGGTTCACGGTTCTCTTTTTCACAAATTTGTAGGAACCACCTAACGCCTTTGGCAACATGTTGGATCTCATCCTCATATATCACTCGTAATAGTTCAGCACTGTCGCCATCACCAACTGTTTCCAATTTGTTAATCATCGTCGGCGTGACATCGAGCCCGCGCGCCTCAAGGACCATGGGTACAACTGCTAGCCGCGCAAGAAGGTCTGTTTTTGTGTCTTCTGCTGCTTCCCAAAGACCATCATGGGCGGGCAGATCGCCATAAGTGCACTCAAGCTCGTTTAATCGTTTTTGAAGCATTAAAAAATGGCGGGCTTCATCACTTCCCACCAGGATCCAATCATCCCAGAACGCGTGAACATCAAGACCTAACTCGTGCACAGCGGCCGAAAATCGTGCCAAGATGTCAAACGCCAAATCAATAGCATTGAGTTCAATATGGGCAAGAGAGTGGAGCAGAGCGCGCCGTCCCACAATATTGCCCAATTTACGTTTGGGCACTTCATTGGGCGGGCACAGGCCAGGGCGCGCAGGTCGACCTGGC
>JAJFIN010000081.1 GCA_021774955.1 Alphaproteobacteria bacterium
CGAAGTAGGTCTAATCTGTGACCGTTCACACGAAACACTAATCAAGGCTTATAGACATCAGTCTAACCCCCTCTATCTCATTTTTGACGGTTTGAATGAGTTACCGGAAGCGGAAAACTTTAAGGCAATACGAGGGCTGAAAGCACTGGCTCGACGATGGAGTGCGCGCCTTTTAATAACGAGCCAATCGTCAAAGCCGGTCGAGTTTGCTGGCTTAAAAATTGTTACCGTTTCAAGGCCGAGCGAAAAACTCAAAACACAGATTGCTGAAACCGGTGAATTTGAATTGACACGCACTGCTCGAGAAATGTTGTGCGTGGTCAACAGCGGCCTCGAGGCCAGGCTCATTGGCGATATCGGAACGACCACAGCTGGATTAATAAGCCGTGCTAATCTCGTCGATCAATACATCCGGCTGCGACTCGGGTCACAATCACGTCAAAGATCGCTTGGCGCTCGCCGTTTTGCCAAAGCCCTGACTGAGCTAGTGGCGTTTTCGGCGACTGAGGTTGCGTTTGACGAAATGATGGCGGACCTCAATGTCGATTTCGAAGCGTGCGACGCACTGTTTCGCGGTGGCATCCTCGTAAAGCGCGGCGCACGGGTATCGTTTTCTCACGAGATATTGCAGACGGCATGCGCAGCGTTCGACTTTGCAGAGCTTGCAAAAGATGAACCTACCCACTTGGGTGCTCTCCTGGGAACGCCTATGTTCGAGGCATTGTCCCGCGACACGATTTCAGCGATCGAGTCTCCCAACGCATGTCGCACGGTACTTGAAACTATGACTGACGCCCACACCATAGCCGCAGCGGCAGATGGTGATCTCGGTCTCGCTGCACATGCAGCAAGTATAGCGCTCCTTGAAGAAGTAGTCCAAAAAGCCTCTGCAGAAATCATGACAGTACGACTTTCGTTGGTAAAGATTGATGAAGTTTTTCAGCTAGAATGGGAAAATGGAACAACCCGCTCGTGGTCAATGGAAGAACAAGCACAATTGTCAGCTGTTGGATTGAGAGCAGTAAGTGGCGCTCATCCATCCCCCTATCTCTTCCTATGTCGCAAGATGGACGAGAGACTTAGTCAAGAGCGCGCCCGAATACGAGATATGGCAAAAAAGGTTAAGTTTGGTTTGAAGAGTCAGAGCTTTGCTCTCGCTTATGGCTATGGCCTAGCCATGGATGAGCTTGGATTTACCTATTGCGCGCGCATCCGCAATTTCACGTTTGACAAAGGTCGCACGGCAACTTTGGCGAAACCTGCATCATTGATGAAGTTAACACCCGGAGAACTCTACTTCTATCTTGAAAACCGATACCTGCTCGACGACACCATAGACAATGGAGTGCTTGCCCAGGAATTGATCCATGTTATCAAGCAACGTTGGGCTTATGAGCCTTATCATCTAAAGCTAGTAATTCTCGAGGCGGCGAGTTTCGTTCGAGACACTTCGAGTGAGGTTCGCAGTAGCTTGATTGATGTCATTCAAGCGCTCGACACTCACCCATCTAATTGGGCGATTAACTCCGCCATCATAGACGCGCTTGGCTTTTTAGGCGGGCTGAAAGATGACGCTGAGGAGGCCCGACCATCCATACAGAGCGAAATACAGAGTGTAATTTGTGGCGAGGAATCCAAGGAGATGGCATCGTTGGCTTTCTCGATCTATTCCCGCATGTTCGATCACCCTTTCAGTGAGGTCTTCACCGAAGAAGTCTTTAATCTCGATGAAGCTGACCGTCGAACTCTCTATCGAAAAGCGATGCGTGCACCCGACGTCGCGCAGGCGATGAGCATAGGATGGTTGTGTGGTGAGGTCGCTGAATTCAACGATCCGTGCGATACCCCTCTATTCACATTGTTTGCATCCTTGCCGTCGTCCACCAATTCGTTTGCGCAGGATGAAATGGCCGCTTATGTCACATCGGTCCGTGCCCTTGGGCAACACCATGCGCCGCTGCCCGAAGTCGCAGCCGCGACCGATTCAGAAAAGTGCATGGAGGCAATCAGGAGACTCATCTATTACGCCCAGACTGGCACCCCTGAAGCAGGGCGAGACGCTTGGGAAGGATTGCATTGTCTAGCACCGCAGCTTGTTGTCGGTTGTCTATCTGAGATCCACGACGCGCTTACACGGCTGGTCTACAATGAAGAGAAAAGATGCTTTCGGACAATGAACCTTGTCGATTACTATCCGTTGGATATTCTGGTTAGTTGTCGCCGTTTCGTTGACGAGAATAAACCAACCACGTTCTACCATGGAATTCCCTGGCCGGAGAAAGGACCAAGGTTTGCATTTGGCGTGATCGGGGTGACTGGCGACCGCACCGATTTAGATCGACTTCGCGAGATTGGTACAGCCGACGAGTTCGCCCGATTTGCAATCGAAGCCATTCGTTCAATCGAGCAGCGTTGTTGATACATGCAGATTGTGAGGACGAGATGAAGATTGTCATCAGGTGTTGCGCTCGATCAGCCAATCGAAGAGACCGACTTTAACGGGTGCGTTGACCAGTCGATCGTCGGCTCGGACAAATAGGTTAAGGTCTTGTTCTGTGGTGAGGACTGCAGCCAGACTGTGGCAGACAAAGAACACATACTGCCAAGCCGTACCGTATATTGTACGCTTACGGACAATTCACATATCTTCGACAACTTTCCGCCCCGAGAGCACTTTCGACTGGACTTCTGTGGCGACCTGAGCGTGGATGGGACCCCTGAGCGGGCCATGAAGGTGTTCTAGCACCGACACGGCCCTAACCACACCAACCTATGAAGGAGGTCGGCATGGCTGAGAAACCGTCTATCACAGATCGCAGACATTTGTTAATCGGCACCAGCGCTCTGGCGCTAACCGGGGCGCTCACAGGGGTATCGACCGGCGCGCCAGCTCCGGAGAAGGTCTGGACCCCGCCATTCGCAATAGCCGCAGAGACCTCCGGCCCTGATCCAGCCTATGTGCTCTATATCCGGGCCAAGCGGGCCGAAACGCAGGTTAATGCCTTTCGCGGTGGTTCCTTGGACGAGCCGGAATATAAGGCGCTGTTCAACACCTATATCACCGCCGAACGCAAACTAGCGGCAACCCCTGCCAGTAGCCTGAAGGGGGT